>LXQK01000226.1:4569-22978 GCA_001683905.1 Marivirga sp. ANT-B6 | reverse complement strand
GTATAGTCTTTATTTTGCGATATGGATATATTTCTTCAGGAAATTACGTGCAGAAGCATTGGCCGAAGACATCAATGGAGGCGTTTTACATTATCATAAGCTTGTAAAATACGCCGCTATATTTATTATTTTGTTTGCTGTTACATCGTCTACTTCTGCCTGGGACTGGGTGCTTTCAATTGATCCACACTGGTTTAGTACAATGTTCGGCTGGTATGTGTTTGCCAGCTGGTTTGTGTCTGGCCTTGCTGCCATTACGCTGTTGGTGATCATGCTCAAGGAAAATGGCTACCTGGCTATCGTCAATTCAAGTCACCTTCACGATTTGGGTAAATTTGTCTTCGCTTTTAGCATTTTCTGGACTTATATCTGGTTTTCTCAGTTCCTGTTGATCTATTATGCAAACATCCCTGAAGAGACGATTTACTATGTTGAGCGACTCACCAGCGACCATTATTCTAAGGTATTTTTTATTAATCTGATTCTAAACTTTTTGTTCCCGTTTCTGGTTCTGATGACGAGAGATGCAAAGAGACAAGCTATCATTATGAAAGTAGTTTGTACAGTGATTTTGGTTGGTCACTGGTTAGATTTTTACCTAATGATTACTCCTGGTCCTTTAGGTGAAAACGGCGGTTTTGGATTTATGGAAATTGGTTCGACGATGATATACGCAGCAGCATTTATATTTACCGTGCTTACCAGCCTTTCTAAAATGCCTCTTATTGCAAAAAACCACCCTATGTTACAAGAGAGTGTACATCATCATATTTAAAGAGTTGTTATGCTTGCTGAGTTGAATGATTTGGTACTGAAAAAGACTTCCCCCTTCATGGTTACTTTGGGAAGTGCTAGTTTTAATCTTACTTCGTGTATTGTAAATAATCAGTTATGTTTGAAATAATAATAGGTATTGGTGCGCTGTTAGTGCTGCTAATCATATACATGATATTCAGGGTTTTCACACTGATGAATGTTGTCAAAGGCAATGATAAAAACCAGGATGATGAGCGAGTTTCTGTGAACAATAAAATAAATGCCTGGATGTTTATGGCTGTCTTATTTTTGGGATTCGGATTGTTCTTCTGGTATTCATATACACGCTTTGATGAGTACGTGTTACCCGTAGCATCAGTGCATGGTATTGAATACGAAAGTATTTTCTGGATTACTACAGCCGTTACCGGTATCGTGTTTGTCCTCACGCATATTCTTTTGTTCTATTTTCCCTTTAGATATCGCTTTAAAAACGATGCCAAAGCCTTATTTTATCCAGATAACACGAAATTGGAAATTGCCTGGACTATCATTCCTGCTATCGTTTTGTCCATCCTTGTATTCTCCGGATGGAGAGTGTGGTCTGATATCACAGAGAAAGCGCCTGACAATGCAGAGGTAGTGGAAATTGTGGGCTATCAGTTTGCCTGGGCTGTACGCTACCCCGGGCAGGATAAACAGCTTGGTGATTTTGACTTCAGGCTCATCGATGCTGAAAATCAATTAGGTATGGACTTTACTGACAAGGCATCATTTGATGATTTTATTCCTCAGGAATTACATATTCCGAAAGGACAACCTGTCTTGTTTAAAATCAGAGCCCGGGATGTGCTTCACAGTGTATTTGTGCCTCACTTTAGGTTGAAAATGGACGCTGTACCTGGTATGCCTACAAGATTTTGGTTTACGCCAACAAAGTCGACAGCCGAAATGAGAGCTGAACTAAATGATCCGGAATTCAACTATGAATTGGCCTGTACAGAAGTTTGCGGCAGAGGACATTTCTCTATGAGATTTATCATTGTAGTAGATGAGCCTGAGGAATATGCCAAATGGTATGCAGAACAAGCCTCATGGCTTTCTCAAAACGAAGAATACCTGGCTAAGATCCCTGTGGAGCTCAGAGAAGTAGCGATGATCAGCGCGGGAATAGAAGATAAAACAAAAAAGGAAATTAAGGAAGAAGTAAAAGCTTCATTTTAATTAATAATTGCAAAATATGGCAACTACAGAAGTACAATTTGAAGATCATATTGCGCATCATGGTGCTGATGACCATGATCATGATCACGAACATCATGATAATTTTATAACAAAGTATATTTTCAGTACCGATCATAAAATGATCGGTAAACAGTATCTGATTACAGGGATTTTCTGGGCGATTTTAGGTGGTGCTTTATCGCTTATTTTCCGCTTGCAGTTAGGTTTTCCTGAAATGCAATTGGAATGGCTACGCCCAATATTGGGAAAGTGGATCACAGAAACCGGCAGTATCGACCCAGAGTTTTATCTGGCCTTGGTGACGATGCACGGTACGATCATGGTATTCTTCGTGCTTACCGCGGGCTTGAGTGGTACCTTCAGTAATTATCTAATACCACTGCAAATCGGTGCAAGAGACATGGCATCTGGATTCATCAATATGCTTTCTTACTGGTTCTTTTTCCTTTCCAGTGTGATCATGCTTTCTTCTCTCTTTATTGAAACAGGCCCTGCCATGGGTGGATGGACAGTTTATCCTCCACTAAGTGCACTTGAAGTGGCCATACCTGGCTCAGGATTAGGCATGACGTTATGGTTGGTAGCGATGAGTTTCTTTATCATTTCGACATTACTAGGTGGAATTAACTATATCACCACGGTCATTAACTTAAGGACCCGAGGGATGTCGTTTTCTAAATTGCCGCTTACGATTTGGGCTTTCTTTCTTACAGCTGTAATAGGTTTACTGGCCTTTCCGGTATTATTCTCCGGTGCTTTGCTTTTGATATTTGACCGTAGCTTTGGAACCAGTTTTTATCTTTCTGACATCTACATCGCGGGCGAGGCTTTACCTAACGTTGGCGGAAGCCCGATCCTCTACCAGCATTTGTTCTGGTTTCTTGGTCACCCGGAGGTTTATATCGTGCTTTTACCAGCCCTGGGTATTACTTCAGAAATCATCGCTACCAATTCAAGGAAACCTATCTTTGGCTATCGCGCTATGATTGGCTCACTTTTAGGGATTACTATTCTTTCCTTCGTAGTGTGGGCGCACCACATGTTTGTGTCAGGCTTGAATCCGTTCTTAGGATCGATTTTCATGTTCCTGACCTTGATTATTGCTGTGCCTTCCGCTGTAAAAGTATTTAATTACCTGGCGACATTGTGGCGTGGTAATATTATTTTTACGCCTGCCATGTTGTTTTCTATCGGCTTGGTTTCTGTATTTATATCTGGTGGTATCACAGGAATATTCCTGGGGAATTCTGCCATCGATATTCAGCTTCACGATACATACTTTGTAGTTGCTCACTTTCACCTGGTAATGGGTAGTGCCTCTTTCTTTGGTTTGATGGCAGGTGTTTACCACTGGTTCCCCAAAATGTTTGGCAGGATGATGAGTAACCGACTGGGTTATGTGCATTTCTGGCTTACTTTCATTGGGGTTTACCTCGTGTTTTTCCCGCTGCACTATATAGGTATAGCTGGTTTTCCCAGAAGATATTATTCATTTACTAATTTCGATGCCTTTAGTGGATTTACAGACTTAAACATGTTTGTGACAGTTTCCGCTTTTATCACCTTTGGTGCTCAATTTTTATTCTTATTCAACTTCTTTTATAGTATGTACAAAGGTAGAATTGCCCCACTTAATCCATGGAGATCTAATACCCTGGAGTGGACTACGCCTTTAAACCCTGGGCATGGAAACTGGCCAGGTGTCATACCTACTGTTTATCGTTGGCCATACGATTATAGTAAACCAGGTTCTGAGGAAGATTTTATTCCTCAAACCGTGCCTTATGCACTTACCCCCGAGTCGAACCTGCCGCATGAAGACGAACTGGTAGACCGGGAGAAAGAACAGGACGCTATCGTTGTTGATGACAACCAATCATAAAAACAGGCGTACATTCGGTAAATTAAGTATTCTTACCATTGTTGCGGTATATCTTTTAATACTTGTAGGAGGTATTGTCAGAAGCACGGGATCAGGCATGGGTTGCCCGGACTGGCCAAAGTGTTTCGGTAGCTGGGTGCCTCCCACAAGTGTTGAAGAGTTGCCTCCCAACTATCAGGAAATTTATTCCAATAAAAGAGCCGAAAAAAACGTGCGATTTGCGGCATATCTGCAACGCCTGGGCTTTCAGCAGCTTGCCGCTGAGGTTACCAACGATCCGGCTATTTTAGAAGAAGCTGAATTTAATAGTACAAAAACCTGGATAGAATATTTAAATAGACTCTTAGGCGCCGTCATTGGTTTATTGATCCTGGGCACATTCGTGTATTCGTTAAAATTTCTCAAAACAGAACGGTCTCTTGTTTTCCTGGCAGGAGCATCTTTAATATTGGTTATCTTCCAGGGCTGGATCGGCTCTATCGTGGTTTCCACGAATCTGCTGCCATGGATAGTGACTGTGCATATGCTGATCGCTTTGTTGATTATTGCCATATTAACCATACTGGTATATAAGACCACGCTGGTCGATTTTCGGAAAAAAGTGGTAAAACCCCAAAGCTTGTTATTTTGGGTATTGTTATTTGGCATTGTAGCCGCCGTTATCCAGATTGTGCTGGGTACGCAGGTCAGAGAGTCCATTGATATGGTTGCAGCATCTTTTTCTTATGGCCAACGATCCGAGTGGATTGATGCCTTAGGTGTCAACTTTTATATTCACCGCTCATATTCTATCCTGATATTGGCCATCCACGTTTGGATATGGTTTCTTTTATCAAAAAGTAGTTATAATGGTTCTACTTCCATAAATTTGTCGAAAATTCTACTGGCGGTGATCATTTTAGAGGTAGCTACGGGAGCAATAATGGCTTATTTTGCCATTCCTGCCTTTCTTCAACCTGTTCATTTGTTGCTGGCCACTGTGATATTTGGAATTCAATTTATATTACTTTTGTTAATTAAGGAGCATCAGTTTGCATCTCCTAAAAATATAATTGACGCATGATTGTTGATAAAAAAGAATTTTCTCTCGCCTTAGTATTTGTAGAAAAAGCCAAAGCTTATTATGAGCTTCTTAAGTTCAGGCTATCCTTTTTAGTTGCCTTTTCAGCGGGTTTTGGGTATATCTTGGCAACCCGATCTTCTATCGACTGGACATCGTTTGCCTTTTTATGCCTCGGTGGATTTCTTATTTCGGGTGCGTCTATTACATTCAATCAAATCATAGAAAAAGATCTTGATAAACTGATGACCAGGACCATGAACCGTCCTTTACCGACCGGCCGGTTATCGGTTAATGAGGCTTTGGCATTTGGAACTATTGTACTTGGACTGGGATTAGGTCTACTGATACAGTTTACCAATCCGCTGACTACAATGCTGGCTGTGGTTTCTATGATTCTGTATAGCTTTGTTTACACGCCGTTAAAACGCGTAGGACCTATCGCTGTACTTGTTGGTGCTTTCCCTGGTGCATTGCCGCCACTATTGGGGTGGGTAGCAGCCACTGGCACCATAAGCCACGAGGCCCTCATTATATTTGGTATTCAATTCATTTGGCAGTTCCCTCATTTTTGGGCCATTGCTTGGGTAGCAGATGATGATTATAAAAAGGCGGGTTTTAAGTTGCTCCCTTCAGGTGGAAAGAAAGATTTGAATACGGCTATTCAAATTATGATTTACACCTTGTTTCTGATTCCGCTAGGTTTACTGCCAGCAAAGTTTGGTGTTACAGGCATTAATTCAGCGATCATTGCGTCGGTGTGTGGTATTTTATTTTTGAGTCAGACATTTTCCTTAATGAAGGATGGGTCCAGGAAGTCGGCTTTGAAGATTATGTTTGGATCCTTCCTGTATTTGCCAATTGTGCAGATAGCATACTTACTGGATAAAGTTTAAACAATGGAAAATAAAACAAATTATATAATAGAAGAGCCAACGGTAACTTTATCGATGCATCCAAAAAAGTTTGCGATGTGGTTGTTCATTGTTACTGTAGTGATGATATTTGCATCGCTTACCAGTGCATATATTGTACGGCAAGCAGAGGGTAACTGGTTTGAGTTTCAGCTGCCACCCATATTTTATATTAACTCAGGTATTATTCTTTTAAGCTCATTTACCATGCATTGGGCGTATTTATCGGCAAAAAAGAATAATTTGGAGATGGTAAAATTAGGTGTTGGGCTTACGACGTTCCTTGGCCTTGCCTTTGTTGTAGCCCAGTATTTTGCGTGGGGAGAATTGGTGAAGATTGATGTGTTTTTTGTAGGAAATCCGTCGGGTTCATTCTTATATGTACTGACAGGACTTCATGCAGCACACCTTATCAGTGGCGTAATATTTTTGATTGTAGTACTTTTTGCTACCTTTAATTATAAAGTCCACTCTAAAAACCTGACGCAAATAGAAATGTGCACTACTTATTGGCACTTTTTAGATGGACTTTGGCTGTATTTATTTTTATTTTTGTCACTAAATAATTGATTGATTCTAATTCTACGATATGTCTACAACTGCTGCGGTAATTAATAAACCCCAAAGAAGTATTTGGGCCGGTGGCCAATCGCCTTTAAAGGCAAGCTATGGAAAATTGATGATGTGGTTTTTTCTGGTTTCAGATGCTTTCACATTTTCAGCTTTGTTAGTCTCCTATGGTATGATCCGCTTCAGCCATGCGGCATATACTGGTTCGGCAGAGGCGTTTAACTTTTCTCAAGAATGGTGGCCAATACCTGAAAAAGTTTTTGAAGCCGTACCGTTTTTACATGGTGTACCAGCTCCCCTGGTATTTGTCGGAATCATGACGTTTATCCTTATTTTGAGCTCCGTTACCATGGTATTAGCCGTTGAGGCAGGGCATCGAATGGATCGGCGGGCCGTAGAAAAATGGATGATCTGGACCATCATTGGTGGCGCGCTGTTTTTAGGGTGCCAGGCCTGGGAGTGGTCGCACTTTATTCATGGCACAGAAGCAGGAGGCCAGTGGATTGATGGAACAACAATATTTGGAGCCAATTTGGTACAAAATCAATATGGCCCTCCGTTATTTGCTTCCTTGTTTTTCTTTATTACAGGCTTCCATGGAACACACGTATTAAGCGGTGTTATTTTAAATATGATGGTGTTTTATAATACGGCGGTCGGCACCTATGAAAGAAGAGGGCATTACGAAATGGTAGAAAAAGTCGGACTGTATTGGCACTTTGTAGATCTCGTGTGGGTATTTGTATTTACGTTCTTCTATCTTGTTTAATCAGCTAAAATCTTATCATTATGTCATTTGAAAAATCAAACGTAGTTGTACAGCCGGTAGATCGAGAAAAAGTAAAGAAGATATGGAAGGTAGCTATTCTCCTGGGCGTAGTTACAGGCATAGAGTTCCTTTTAGCTTTCACTATGCCCCGTGGCAATCTTCTCATTGGGATATTTATTGGTTTAACAATTGTCAAAGCTTTTTATATCGTTGCTGAGTTTATGCACTTAAAGCACGAAACAAAGGTATTGATATGGTCTATCTTAATTCCCCTCATCTTCGTCGTGTGGCTAATCATTGCATTGATTGTAGAAGGTGGCTCGATATTACAGGTAAGGTAGCCTGGAAGTAGACCTGCGAGGTCATTGTGCTAAAAATGACTCGCGTGGCCAGTTAAGGTCGTTTTTGTAATATTTAAACGTTTCGGTGGCTATTTTGCCAAATGATTCTTTTGTATTTGTAACACATGAATAAAATTCTTAAAGCCGGTATTTTACTGCTTCTGCTAGTAATGCCGGTTTTTATTTTTATTTTTCTCCATAGCTTTGGTGAAAATAAATTTACGCTGCCGGTATATTATGAAAATGGCGTTGAATCATCGCTTACCTCATGCAACTTTGCTGAAGGGCAGCATTTTATCCCCGACTTTAAGCTTACCAACCAACGCAAGGAAGCCGTAACTGCTGAGATTTTTGAGGGTAAAATTTCTGTTGTTGATTTCTTCTTTACCAGCTGCCCCAATATTTGTCCTAAGATGTCCGACCAATTGTATCGATTTCAGGAAAGCCTTAAGGGCGAAACTGGTATCCAGATTGTTTCCTTCACTGTGGATCCTGCAAATGATACGCCGGATGTACTGGCCAAGTATGCCCGTGAATACCAGGCAAATCAGGAACAATGGACTTTCTTGACCGGTGAAAAGGAAGCATTATACCGCATGGCGCGGTGTGGCTTTATCTTACCGGTTGAAGATGGCGATGGTAGCCCCGAAGATTTTATTCATAGTGAGAAGTTAATCCTTGTGGACCAGCAGGGGCGAATTAGAGGATATTATGATGGTACAAGCCGCGAAGACGTAGATCGGCTTATCCTGGAAACTCGCATATTGTTAAAAGACGCGTAGCAATGATAGAAACGAAAACAGAAAATAGACACCTACTTATCATTGGCGTGCTGTCGGTCGTGGTGCCATTGCTGGTAGCTATACTTATCTTTATGCCTGCCAAGCTTGATCTTGGTAGTGATTGGGTTTTGTTTTTGCCACACCTGAATGCCACCTTAAACTCTGCTACCACCGTGGCGCTTTTGCTAGGTTTATATTTTATCAAGAAGAAGCAGATCAAATATCATCGGACAGCCATGTTTGTGGCTTTTGCATTAGGCGCTATTTTTTTGATATCGTATGTTATTTATCATGCATCAGCGCCGTCTACCATTTTTGGCGACACCAACAGGGATGGTATTTTGGATGAGGCCGAACGCGCCGTATTAGGTACGTCACGTTCTGTTTACCTGGTGGTTTTGCTCTCACATATTATACTGGCAACCATTGTGGTTCCTTTTGTGCTTTTGGCTATATATTACGCGGTAAACGATAAAATTCAAAGCCACAGAAAGATTGTAAAATGGACTTTCCCTATATGGCTATATGTATCAATTACTGGTGTAGTGGTTTATTTCATGATTAGTGCTTATTACTGATAAGTTAGCCGTAAAGAAACCGAATGAAGTTTTTTGTTGTTACCTTTGAAAGTGTTCGCACAGTGTAGTTGTACAAAGCACGATTCATTTTAAGCCTATGAAGACCTTTAAAAAACTTCTATTCCTTTTTGTTTTTTTTTATTTAAGTACTGTTTCCGGGGTTTTGGCCCAATGTGCCATGTGTCGGTCTACCCTTGAGAATAATGTGAGCAATGGAGAAATCGGTATCGCTGCAGGAATAAATTTCGGCATTATGTACCTGTTCGTTACCCCATACCTGGTAATAGGAGTCATTGCCTACTTTTGGTATAAAAACAGTAAGAAAAATGTTGAAAAAATCAAGAGGGCAAGCTATTCTTGAAGGTAGGTGCCCGCGATGCCGGAAAGGAAATATGTTTGTATACCCCTTTTCCAACTTCCTGAAATTTTATAAAATGCATACCCATTGTCCGGTCTGTGGCCTAAGGTTTGAGATAGAACCGGGCTTTTTCTTTGGGTCAATGTATATCAGTTATATTTTCAGTGTCGGCATTCTTTTAGGATCTTCCTTTCTGCTCTATTTTACGCTCAACGACCCCAAAATGTGGGTGTATATCGTGGTAATACCACTCGTTACATTGTTATTTCTTCCTTTTCTGTTCCGTTATTCCAGAATTGTATATATGTATCTGTTTAGCGGTATCTCCTATAACAATAAGTATAGTAATTAATCAGTTAAATATTTATCTTTTCTGGTTAATAATGCGCATTTTAATGTCTTGAATACTTTTTACCAGCCGCGGCATGTATTAATTTTCTTATCGGTAGCTACGCTGGTTATCGGGCTGGTCCTGCAATTTTTTTTTCTGGAAAACAGAAGCCTACCTTCAGTATTTGTAAAGAAAATAGAGCAAAACATCCAAAGGGAAATCGCAAAGCAGGAATCTTTGCTTCAGCCTATTGTTTTGCTTTACGATACCATCAAAAATCCCTCTTTTTCGGCGTTGAGTTTGCCCAGTCGGATCCCGTTCTATGTCTTTAAAGATGGTAAGTTACATTACTGGTCTGACCATCGGTATGTACCTGATTATGCTGATATAGCTGGTGACTATTCCATCCGATATGCTGAGCTGTCGAAGGGAAAATATATAATTTCCAAAGCTCAGGTGGATGACGATGTGGAAATATTTGCTTTTCTCCCTTTGTTCATTGCTTCTGAAATAGATAATAACTATTTCTTTTCAGGATATAATAAGTCTATGTTTCAAAATGATAACCTCCAGATTATAAAAGGAGATTCGACCATAGAAAATGCCATTACAACGCAGGAGGGAGCCTACCTGTTCTCAGTAAAATTTGGGAATAATTATAAGTTGACCAACCAGCCTATCCACGTTATACTTGTTTTCATCTTCCTTTTATCGATCAGTTTTGCTTGTATGTATACGTGGAAATGGATGGCGTTTTTTATTGATAAAGCCAGATATGAATCGGGACTCATGGTTTTGCTATTGGGAATCATTGTGGTAAGAGGAGGGATGCTTCATTTTGATTTCCCTTTTGCACTATTAGAATTTGATATTTTTAATGCGCGCTTTTATGCCTCGTCTTCCATCAACCCTTCCCTTGGAGATCTGTTGTTGAATGTGATCGCCTTGTTGTTGGTTTGTATTTACATCTTTAAATATTATTACAAATTTTATCTGTACCGGTATTTACTAAAGCAGTCGCAATATGAGAAGACGCTCATTTCCATCCTTTTTGTTTTACTGGGCTATCTGGCTCTTTATTTTCAGTATTCGGTTTTAAAAAATATCTATTATCATTCACAATTATCATTGGATATCACGACGAGTGTGAATTTTCCCTTACCGAAAATTATTTCGCTGATCATATTTATCATCAATGCCACTATCTATTTTTTGATTGCGCATGTTATTTTTAAGGTTTTCATTAGGATCAGCCGAGATTCAATTTTTATTTTAAGTTACAACTTTGCCGGTGGCACCTTGCTTTTTATCACCCTTGCCAACCTAATGGAAATTAATTTTTTGGTCATCACCCTGATCAATATGATTTACTTTTTAATCCTATACTTCCTTAGGCTCCCCAGGCATATGTCGAATATCAAATACACGACTTTTGTGTATTTTTTCGTCGGTGCCTTGATTAGCGCTATGATAGGATCATATTCAGTATACTCATTCGAGCATACAAAAAATATCAACAACAAGCAGCGCTTTGCAAGCCAGCTGCTGATAGAACATGATATTTTAGGTGAGGCGCTATTATTTGAAGCCCAGGAAAAAATCAGGGAGGATAATTTTATCAGAAATAAGCTTTTCAGCTTTTTTTCCTCCTCGAAGGATGGTATTCAGCAAAAAATTAGAAGATTTTACCTCAATAACTATTTTGATAAGTACGATATAAATACTTCTCTATTCAACACTTTGGGAGAACCTTTCGACGGCAGTGATAATACACCCAACTACCACAGCATGATGAGCGAATTCGGCCAGGATAAATATAAAACTGATTACCCCGGACTATTTTTTATCAATGACTTCGGCCCAGACCTGGTAAAGCGTTATCTATATTTCCTGGAGATGAAAAGATCCGGTATTAATATCGGGTACATCGTGCTTGATCTAAAACTGAAGAAAATCATTCCTAATAGTGTATATCCGGAATTATTGGTGGACCAAAGGTTCACCCCACCCAGCCAGAACAAAGACTATAGCTATGCGATTTACGCAAGTGGTACACAAACCTATAGTGCTGGCGTTTATAATTATACCAAAGATTTTAATCGGGAGATTTTTAGCATTCCTGCTTTATTTCAGAATGGAATACACAAAAATGACTTTCATCATCTTGCTGTTCAAAGTGCCGATGGTAAAACTATTGTTGTGTCGTCACTTCATGAACCCGTGAGGATTATGATTTCAAATTTTTCATTTCTTTTTCTGACTTTTATCTTTGCGACTGTCGTGCTGATTGTGATCTATGCGTTTTATTTTACTCTTCAACGGGTAAACTTAAATTTTGCGACCAAAATTCAGCTATATCTTAACGCTGCATTCTTTTTGCCGCTTCTGGTCATTACAATCACAACACTGAGCCTGGTGACATCGTCGTTTAAAACCAATGTAAATCGCCAGTACTACAACAAAATAGAGAGCATTAGTGGCAACATCATCGGTGGTTTCGATAGCTATAGCGAGCGTGTCACCGATGGTGATGCCCTGGCTAATGAACTTGCCCAGATGGCACGATACTCTGAGTCTGATATCAACCTGTTTAGTACACAAGGGCAGCTGGTTGTATCGAGCCAGCCACTGATATACGGCAATAATCTCCTGTCAAAATATATCAACCCCAAAGCCTTGGCTTATATCAGAGATGAACAAAACAACCGGGTGATTATTGAAGAATCAGTAGGTACACTGGTGTATAAGTCAGCGTATATTGGCCTGAAATCTTATGATTCGGGTGAGTTGATTGGCATCATGTCTATTCCGTTCTTTGAGTCCAAGTTTGAACTTGACCGGCAACTGATAGAAGTTTTCAGCAGTATTATTAATATTTTCACTTTCATATTTATCATTTTTTTGATTATCTCCTACTTTGCTTCGCGCATTCTTACGGTTCCATTAAGATATATCACGCAAAAAATAAAGAAGACAAATCTTTCCGAATACAACGAGCCGCTAATCTGGAACTCTGACGATGAGATTGGACTGATGGTTGGGGAATACAATCGCATGCTAATCAATTTAGAGGCGAGCAAGGAAGCCTTGAGCAGGAGTGAAAAGGAATCTGCCTGGCGGGAGATGGCCAAACAGGTAGCCCATGAGATAAAGAACCCTCTGACACCCATGAAACTCATCCTACAACATCTTAAGCGTATGCTTCAGCAGAATGGCAAAGAATCTTTTCAGTTTGACCGGCAGATCAACACCTTGTTACACCAGGTTGACACGTTGAGCGACATCGCGACATCGTTTTCATCGTTCGCGCAAATGCCCATACCAAAAAATGAGGTTTTTGATATCGTGCCGGTAGTAAGACGGATAATTAATTTATACCAATCGGATCAGGAGGAGATAATTGCCCATATTGAAGACGCTGAATTATATGTCAATGGTGATCAGAGCCTGATGGGGCGGATAATCTCCAATCTCATCATCAATGGCATTCAGTCTGTACCAAAATCGCAAAAACCTAACATAAAAGTATTTTTAACAAGGAAAGATGCTTCAAAGATACATATTCAAATAAAAGATAATGGACTGGGGATCAGTGAAATGATATATGATAAAGTATTTCTTCCTAACTTTAGTACTAAATATACTGGATCAGGCATAGGCCTGGCGATAGCGAAAAGGGGGATAGAACACGCAGGCGGTTCTATTTGGTTTGAAACACAAGAAAATGTAGGCACCAGCTTTTTTATAGAATTACCATTGTTAAATTAAATGTTAAGGTTTTGCCTTTTTATGCTCATGTTTTCTTTGCTTGCATCAAGATCAACCGCACAAATTTCGGTTATTTCTTCGCAAAAATGCAAGTGGGTGAAAGTATTGGATGAAAGTGTCGTACTAGATACCTTGTCTATTGATCCGGCATCCTTTTCTTCTCCAACTGCCGCGGACTCCTTGTTCCAGATTGATTATGACATAAATTCCGGGCAGTTTAAGGTCCAGGTTTCAACACCCGCTGATTCTATCTTTATTTGCTATCGGGTTTTCCCGTTTCGATTTTATGACACCCGTTTTAAAAGAAACCTTACGGTGTACGACTCCAACGCCTATTTTAGAGACAATAGGCTCAGCAGCAATTACTTGAGAGAGCAGCGTGAACAGCTTTTTGAAACAGACGATCTGCAAAAAAGCGGCAGCATTACCCGTGGAATATCTGTAGGTAACACACAAAATGTTTTTGTAAATTCAGCATTAAACCTGCAACTGGACGGAAAGCTGAGTGATGATATTTTTATCCGTGCTTCTATTTCTGATCAGAATATTCCTTTGCAACCTGAAGGGAATACCCAGCAGCTGCATGAATTCGACAAGGTCTTCATTCAACTATATAACCAAAATGCATCATTGACGGCAGGTGATGTGGTGCTCAAACATGATCAGTCTTATTTTCTAAAATATTATAAGAATGTGCAGGGTGGACAACTGGCGGTTCGATACAAGCCTGGTGAAAAAAGCACAGCTAATACCAGTATCAGCGCTTCAGTAGCAAAAGGAAAGTTTGCCTCCATGCAGGTTGAACCCATTGAGGGTGTGGCAGGCCCATATCGCCTGAGAGGGCCAAATAATGAACGATTTATCATCGTATTGGCCAATTCAGAGAAAATTTTTCTTGACGGGGTATTGCTGCAAAGGGGGTTCGATGATGATTACGTGATTGACTATAATTTAGGAGAAGTCACCTTCACCAGCAATATCTTAATTACCCAGTATTCCAGGATTAGGGCAGATTTCGAATATGCGGATCGCAACTACAGCCGCTCAAACCTTAGTGCCAACCACCAACAAACTCTTGGCAAGTTTGACATTTATTTCAATGCATACGCCGAAAAAGACAACCCAAACCGCCCCCTTTCCTTTGACCTTTCGCTCACTGACCAGCAATACCTTAGCGAAATAGGCGACGATATTTCACTTGCGCGAATCAATTCCTACGATAGTGTTCGGTATAGTGCCGACCGCATACTATATCAAAGGGTAGATACCACGTATGACGGCGGGCAGCAGGCCATTTTTAGCTATAGCAATGATCCTGACATGGCCAGTTTCGAGGTTTATTTTACTGATGTTGGTGCCGGAAACGGTAACTACCAGCAGAAACGCTCCAATGTCAATGGAAGAATTTATGAATGGGTTGCACCTGTTAATGGTGTATCCCAGGGTAGATTCGAACCGGTGAGAACAGTACCGTTGCCACAAAAAAAACAAATGGTGAATCTGGGCACCGCTTTTAACATTTCTAAGCATGATAAGGTGTTTATAGAGGCGGCCATATCTGATTATGATTTGAATTTATATTCTCGTGATGATGCAGCAAACGATCAGGGAAAAGCGATAAAAGCCGGATATCAGATGCTGCAGAAGCCTGTGACATTTTTGGGGAAATACAAAATGAATGCCGGGCTCGCCTATGAGTATAATCATAAGGACTTCACATCCATCGATCGTTTCCGCTCCGTCGAGTTTGACAGGGATTGGAGCCTCAACCCTGAAGATAGTAGCGCGTATGCTGATGACCATATTTTTAATATAGGCATGGGCGTAGAAAAGGATAGTAAAAATCACCTGAACTACAACTGGGTTAGAAGAAAAAGGGGCGATACCGTCAATGGCGTGCAGCAAACGTTAAAGGGGGCTCAGCAATTCGGAAAGGTTCAACTGCAGGGGTCAGCGTTTTTATTAAACAACAAGCAGGAAAGTACCAGTTCTGACTGGACTAGAATCCATGGTGACGTTGCTTATCATACCAAGTTTATTGTGCCGGGGTACGCTTATGTATCTGATAAAAATAGTATTTCAAACGCTGCAACGGGCGCAGTTTTGGGATCGGCGATGTTTTTTGAAGAGCATCGCATGTATATCAAAAGCAGCGACTCTCTGGAGACAAGATACGAAATTAGCCATAGCATCCGCGACGATCAGCTGCCTTTGGAAGGTGAATTCATGCAGAATACACATGCACAAACTACCCGATTCTTGGTTCAATCCAAAATTGGTAAATCACAGCGGATAGGCCTAACTTCAACTTTTCGGCAGGTAAAAAACTATTTGACAACAACCGAAAGAAATGAATCGGCAGTGATGGGAAGGGTAGACTACCAGGCCGACTTTCTTAAACGAATTGTAAAGTCGGAACTATCGTATGCGATCACCAACGGCAGGGAGCTAAAACGGGAATTTATCTATTTGATGGTGCCCACCGGAGAAGGTACTCACACCTGGGTAGATGAAAACAATGATGGTGTGCAGGACCTGGATGAATTTTACGAAGCGATAAACTTTGATGAGAAAAATTATGCTCGGATTTTCGTGCCTACCGATGAGTATATCCTGGCGTATACGCAAAACTTTAGCTATCGTATTGTTGCGGGCATGCCAGCCTCGTGGCGCAATGCAGGAAGTATCAAAGGCTTTCTCGCGAGATTTTCGAACAATACCTTCCTCAATGTCGACCGAAAAATTACTGATCAAGACCTTAGCGCGCGGTTACTACCTTTCAATGCCGGAATCAATCAGGAAGATATATTGTCGGTGCGGGAAAACCTTCGAACAACCTTTTTCTATAACCGGTCGGACCCAAAATACGGCTTTGACGGTGCCTTATGGGTTTCAAATCAAAAGCAGCTGCTGACAGGAGGTTTCGAAGCGCAGGGACTGAAGGAGTACCGGTTGAATTCACGCCTGAATATTCAACGAATTTATAATTTCAACTTGCATACGATAAAAAGTGTGCGCTCGCATGGTTCAGATTTTTTGTTGAGAAGAAATTACAGCATCGCCACCTATAAAATTGCGCCTGAACTAGGCTGGCAGCCGAAAGACAACATCCGGTTTACAGGAAGCTATGCCTATAGTGCTAAAGAAAATCAGTATGTGCGCGAATCTGTTGAATCCGCTCAATTTAATGAGTTTAGCGTCGATTTTAGATATACGAAAGTATCCAAAAGTACCTTCAACGCGGGTGTAAAATTTATCGATATTGAATTTACAGGGGAGGAAAATTCTCCCCTGGGTTATGTCATGTTGGAGGCCCTGAGACCAGGAAAAAACTTTACATGGTCGTTGAACCTACAGCAGAAATTATCTGCAGGTTTACAGTTGACCTTAAATTATGAGGGGAGGAAATCACCTGGCAATGAAATGATACAAATAGGAAGAATGCAGTTGAGTGCCTTGTTCTAAATAGTAGGATTATTTCTAAATCTTTTCATAAACTTATTGGCATAAATAAAATCCTGTAGTTCCTTTACATCGGTCGTAAGCATACTTTCATTATCCCCGTCCCATTCTTTTACGCCTTTGTGAAGGAACATGATATGGTCACCTATCTCCATCACAGAGTTCATATCGTGGGTCACTACCACCGTGGTAATGCCAAATTCCTCTGTAATTTCATGGATCAGATTGTCAATCAGGATGGAGGTTTGCGGATCGAGTCCTGAATTAGGTTCATCGCAAAAAAGGTATTTTACGTTGTTGACAATTGCTCTTGCTATTCCTACACGCTTCTTCATGCCCCCACTTATTTCTGATGGCATTTTATTATTCACATCGGACAACCCCACGCGCTGGAGGCAAAAGTTCACCCTTTCCAGCTTTTCACTTTTAGGCATGGTAGTAAGTATATCCAGGGGAAACATCACATTTTCTTCTACAGATTTAGAATCAAACAAGGCAGATCCCTGAAAAAGCATGCCGATTTCCCGTCTGATTTCAGTCTTTAGATCCCGGTCTGCGTGGGTAAAGTCCCTGCCATCATACAAAATATTTCCTTCATCTGGTTTTACCAGGCCTACCATACATTTCAGCAGGACACTTTTACCCGTACCGCTTGCACCAATGATTAGATTGGTTTTCCCTTGATAGAA
Organism: Marivirga sp. ANT-B6; assembly: GCA_001683905.1. Taxonomy (GTDB): domain Bacteria; phylum Bacteroidota; class Bacteroidia; order Cytophagales; family Cyclobacteriaceae; genus ANT-B6. Next base: position 5,473 of record LXQK01000226.1, on the reverse strand, counting down.
GGTGCCACTGATGCCTTTAAGCACTTCAACATCATCAAATGATTTCTTAATATCGGATATTTCTATCATTCCTTGAGGATTAAAAAGAACTTACAAAAGCAATTGAGCCAACAAGTAATCGGCTAACAAGATCGCGATACAACTGTTAGTAACTGCGCTGGTGCTGGCAATACCCACTTCCAATGCGCCACCCTTCGTAAAAAAACCTTTATAAGCCGAAATAGAGGATACAAGGAAAGCAAAAACGACTGATTTTACCAACATAAAGGAAATCGTAAACTCGTTAAAGCCAAATCTTATGCCATAAATATATTCTTCACCGGTAACCGCATTGGTCAATGTACCGGCTAAATAACCACCATAGATACAAAGGAAGCACGCTAGTATCACCAATAGGGGATACATAAGCATAGAGGCAATTACTTTAGGTAAAACCAGGTAGGAAGATGCATTGATACCCATAACTTCCAGTGCATCAATTTGTTCTGTTATACGCATTGTTCCCAATCCACCTGCAATATTTGAGCCTACCTTTCCAGCAAATACAATGGCTGTGATGGTAGGCGCCAGTTCAAGGATCGTCATATCTCTCACTATTAAACCAATCACATAGTTGGCGATCAGGGGGCTTACCAGGTTAAAAGCGGTTTGAACTGCCGTAACAGCGCCAATAAAAGTAGAAACGATTACGACGATAAATATAGATTTTACTCCAATAAGTATCGATTCGTCAAGAATCAACTTCACGTATGTTCTGAAGCTTTCCCTGTTCACAAAAAGGGAACCCAGAAACATAAAATACTTTCCAATACTTTTCATTAAAAATCTACAGATTTATACTTTTACGAAATTACAACCTTGCAACGAGAATACGGGTGGAGTATAGTGTATATTTCGAAAAATA
>LXQK01000226.1:0-4501 GCA_001683905.1 Marivirga sp. ANT-B6 | reverse complement strand
TTCGAAAAATAGTAAATATTAATTAAATATAACCTATGAACAAATTAATTGTAGTAACGGGTGGAACAAAAGGAATAGGAAAGGCTATTATCGAAATTTTTGCAGCTGCGGGATTTGATGTTGCAACATGCGCGAGAAATAAAGACGATTTAAAAAAATTAAAAGCTGAGATCACTGAAAAATACAAGGTATCTGTGCTTACCATGCAGGCAGACCTTTCTAACCGTGGCGAAATACAAACTTTTGTAAACTTCATTCAGGCCATGCAAAGGCCTGTCGACGTTTTGATCAACAATACAGGAACCTTTGCACCTGGACAGGTACACAATGAAGAGGAAGGGGTTTTAGAGAAGATGATACAAACTAATTTATATAGTGCATACCACGTCACAAGAGGCGTGGTAGGTGCGATGAAGGAGAAGGAGGAGGGGTATATCTTCACGATTTGCTCCACTGCCAGTATTACACCCTACACCAATGGAGGCTCCTATTGCATTTCAAAATATGCGCTGTTGGGCATGAACAAAGTCTTGCGGGAAGAATTAAAAGCATTTAATATTAAGGTGACCTCCGTATTGCCAGGCGCAACTTACACTGCCAGCTGGGAGGGTGCTGGCATACCTGAAACCCGCTTTATGAAGCCGGAAGACGTTGCTAAAGTAATTTTTACAGCCTACGAGCTTTCTGACCGTACCGTCGTAGAAGAAATTTTGATGAGGCCACAATTGGGGGACTTGTAATATCGCCTTGCTTTGTTTCTGTAACAAGATCTAACGGGGTAAAGGCGAAACAATTACCCCCAACAAATGGTAGTTAAAGTATAGGAAACTTTTTTAACTTAAAGAAACTATTATGAGAAAACGATTGGAAGGCAAGATAGCCATCATCACCGGTGCAGGTACTGGTATTGGCGAAGCCATAGCACATAAATTTGCCTACGAAGGCGCTTCTGTAATAGTTAACGGTCTTCCCGGAGACCCTGTAGAAGATGTAGTTGCATCCATTAACAATAAGCAAGGGAAAGCAATCGCCTTCATTGGTGACATATCAGATGAGGTTTTTGCGAGAAATTGTGTACAACGTGCGCTGGATACGTATGGCAGGATAGATATATTGGTCAATAACGCCGGTGTTTTGCCAGAGACAAACCCTACGGAGGATTTTTCTGTCAGCAGCTTTGATGCGCTGATTAAAAACAATGTGAAATCTACCTTTCTGATGACTAAATATGCTTTGCCTCACCTGCAAAAATCACGGGGAAATGTCGTGTCAGCAGGATCGGAAGCAGGATTCAATGGCTTAGCTGAAATTACCGCTTACGGCGGTACCAAAGGCTGGGTGCACGCTTTCATGAAAGGGGTAGCAGTAGAACAGGCTAAAAACGGTGTGCGCGCAAATTGCATTTGCCCGGGCGCCATCGATACCTCCTGGACACATAAGGATCTTGGTCCGATGAATAAAAAAATGGAAAAGAACATCATTGCCGCTACACCGATGGGCAGGAGAGCCACTACCGAAGAAATTGCTAATGTGTATTCATTTATTGCTTCCGATGAGGCAAGTTATGTTACTGGTGCTTTGTGGCTTGTAGATGGAGGAATTACAGTCGGTAAGGGTCCGATAGGAGAGGAAGTACCCACAGACTTGAAACAGGAACCTGAAGGTATTCTGGAATTGGAGCACGCGAAAGACTAACTTCTCTTACGGTTCAAGTTAATGCTACAAAAGTTGCCTGGAGATAGGCAACTTTATTTTTGTTTAGAAGTGAAAAGAATTAAAAGCGCAATGATATTGTTTTTAGAAAAGTTAAATTTGCATTATAAATTCTACAAAGAATGAACCCCGTGCCTATACCTTCTTCCGTCAACAAGAAATTTAATAATAGCCTTACAACGTATTCGCGCCGAAAAACCAGAGAGGTATTTATTGGCAACATTCCTCTGGGCGCGGACAACCCTATCCGTGTTCAGTCCATGACTACCATAGACACGATGGACACGGCGGGTTCTGTGGCTCAAACCATCAGAATGGTGGAGGCAGGTTGCGAGTATGTACGCATTACGGCCCCAAGTATGACGGAAGCACAGAATTTGGCGGAAATCAAAAAAGAACTGCGAAAGCAGGGTTATCGGGTGCCATTAATTGCTGATATCCATTTTACGCCAAATGCTGCGGAGCTCGCTGCAAAAATTGTAGAGAAGGTAAGAGTGAACCCCGGCAACTACGCAGATAAAAAGAAATTCGATGTAATCACCTATTCCGATGTTACTTACCAGGCAGAGCTCGACAGGATCAGGGAAAGATTTACACCGCTTGTAAAAATTTGTAAAGAGTACGGTACGGCCATGAGAATAGGGACTAACCATGGCTCTCTGTCCGACCGTATATTGAGCCGCTATGGCGATACCCCCATTGGTATGGTTGAGTCAGCGCTGGAGTTTTTGAGGATTTGCGAAGATCTTCAATATTATGATATCGTACTGTCTATGAAGGCCAGTAACACACAAGTCATGGTACAGGCTTATAGATTGTTGGTTCAGAAACTTGATGAAGAAGGATTCCAGCCCTATCCTTTACACCTCGGCGTAACCGAGGCTGGCGATGGTGAAGATGGCAGAATAAAATCTGCTGTTGGCATTGGTACGTTGCTTGAAGACGGGCTTGGCGATACGGTAAGGGTTTCTTTAACAGAAGAACCTGAACTTGAAGCACCTGTAGCTAAGCTATTGGTTGACAGGTATATAAATAGGAAAATGGGTGTGCATGAAGAGATTCAATGTGCCATTAACCCATTCGGGTACCAGCGCCGAAAAACACGAGAAGTACTCAATATTGGTGGAGAGAATGTACCAAGGGTCGTAGCGGATATGAGTCTGGTGCGGGATGCAGTTTTTAAAGATTTAAAAAGTGTGGGGCACTTTTACCTGCCCGAACTCGACAAATTCAAAATGAACGATTTGGGGTGTGACTATATCTATTCTGCAGATCATCCACTTGGCTTTATGTTGCCTAATGGACTGAAGGAAATACTTAATCATACCAACTGGCTTTCTGCTACAGACAAAGCCAATCAGTTTCCGTTGTTTACCAAAGAAACTTACGTTATAGCAGCAGAAAAGCATCCGGTATTAAACTTTATACAGGTAAATGCCGAGAAGTTAAGTCCTGACTTTATAGCTTTATTAAAGCGTGACCCGACTCTGGTGATTTTATTAGAGACTGAGGAGGAGCATGCCATGGCCACCTTGCGTGCTTTTTTCTTCCGTCTGATCGAGGAGCATGTTGAAACCCCCGTGATAATAGGTAGAAGTTATGTAGATGTTTCAGTTGAACCATTGCAAATTTATGCTGCTACCGATATCGGAGGTCTCTTAATCGACGGCTTAGGCGACGGAGCCCTAGTAAGAACCAGTTCTTTGGAATCAATTAAGAAGGATGAAATACTAAAGACCATCGGTCGGTATAATGCCATTGCTTTTGGAATATTGCAGGCTGCAAGGACACGCATGTCAAAGACCGAATATATTTCCTGTCCCTCGTGTGGAAGGACACTATTTGACCTTCAGGAAACTACCGCTATGATTAGAAAGCGAACGGATCATTTGAAAGGGGTAAAAATAGGAATTATGGGTTGTATAGTGAATGGGCCGGGTGAGATGGCTGATGCCGACTATGGGTATGTCGGTTCTGGAAAAGGTAAAATAACATTGTATAAAGGCCAGGAAGTGATGAAGCGCGCTGTTCCCTCTGCCAATGCCGTTGATGAATTAATAGAAATTATACGCCAGGATGGGCGATGGGTAGAACCAGAAGCTGTTGTGATTTGTTGATACAACAGATTATATAAATTATACGCACGCATCATCATATATCTCCTACATATGCCAATTAAAAACGATGATATTCAGCGGGAAAACGATAAAAACACAACTCCCGATAAGACCAGTAATTCTTTAGGCGATTACTTTAGCTTTGGAGAAGTTTTTGGATATTTTTTTAGAAAAAAAGATCCTGACCGCCCCAAAAATTTCAACCTCAGTATGATGCATGGGATCAATAAAATATCAATTTTAATGTTCCTGGGAGCCCTTATATTTTGGATCATCAAGCGTATCATGTAGGTGAACATCGAATTATTTAGAAGCTATTGTTTGAAAAAACCTGATGTTTCAGAAGGGTTTCCTTTTGGAGGGGATGCCCTTGTCTTCAAAGTTCATGGAAAAATGTTTGCGCTCACTGATGTAGATTTTTTTTCTCGCATCAGTTTAAAATGTGATCCCGAAAATGCAGTGCTGTTACGAGAAAGGTATATTTCTGTTCTACCGGGGTACCACTTAAGTAAAAAACATTGGAATACGGTCTTAATGGATGATTTGATTCCGGATACGCTCATTTTTGAATGGATTGATCATTCCTATGCGCTTGTCTTTGCTAAGTTACCTGCAAAAATAAGACAGAGGATTCCGTAATTATGACAAGTAAAATAATTTAATCTATTTCT
>LXQK01000225.1:7680-8788 GCA_001683905.1 Marivirga sp. ANT-B6 | reverse complement strand
AAGACGGTGGAATGAAGGAGGGCAATAAAGAAAAAGTTGTAAAATAAAAGGCCATAAAATACTCACCTAATGACGTATTTTACGGCCTTTAATCGACTATGGTTTTAAGCTTTTGTTCCTAACATCAAGATCTCGTTCAGGTTGATTTCTGTGATGAATTTTTTCTCACCCTTGGCACTGGTGTATACGCGGTGGACAAGTTTACCTTCTATAGCCACTTCATTTCCTTTCTTAAGATATGACGAGGCGATTTCTGCTACCTTTCCCCATGCTACAATATTATGCCATTGCGTGTCTTCTACTTTCTCCCCTTCTGCATTGCGATAATTTTCTGACGTAGCTACAGAGAATGTTGCTACCATTTTACCACTGGCCAGATTTTTTACTTCCGGGTCTTTTCCTAATCTTCCAATCAACTGTACACTGTTTCGTAAATTTTTCATAACGGTATGTTTTTAAAATGTATAAAATATTTGAAAATACGTTTAATGGCTAATTGCCGTATTGTTGAGACAAAGTAAGGACAAGAAAATGAAACTATTCGTATGATAATTGCTTGTATTCGTTTAAATTACATTTGTAAACGTTTGTAACCGGATAAATACACTAAATCTGATACACTAGAATGGAAGTTAAAACATGCCTGGAATGCGATATGAAGATAGTAGGGCGGATGGACAAGAAGTTTTGCTCCGACCAATGCCGGAATGCATTCAATAATAAATTGAACAGCGACGGAAATAATTATATCCGTAATGTCAATAATATATTAAGGAAGAACCGAAGGATCCTGATGGAATTGAATCCCACCGGCAAGTCAAAGGCCAATCGCACCAGGTTGATGGAAAAGGGTTTTGATTTTAACTACTTTACCAATACGTATACCACTAAAGCAGGAGCGATATATTACTTTTGTTACGAGTATGGCTACCTACTCATCGACAAACAATTTTATGCCCTGGTGAAAAAGCAGGAATATGTAGATTAACGCCGTTGATCATATTACCGCGGGGTATGTTTTGAGAGAAACTTCTGCGACGACGTATTCCAGTTATCCAAAAGCTTATTACGGTTACTGTAAAGATTGTTATTTAGTTCATTAAAGTCC
>LXQK01000225.1:0-7524 GCA_001683905.1 Marivirga sp. ANT-B6 | reverse complement strand
AATTCCTCGTTCTTTAAATAGAATCCTGTAATGAGCTGAATTTTTCCGCACTCTTCTTTATGAAATTCCAGCATCTTCCGGCAGGCTGCGCCCAAAGCGTAATCTCCATTAAAGGCGCTAAGCAAGCGAATTTTCTCTATTCCGTCCTCTGCGTTTTTCAAAAGTGCATTCCTGTTTTGTTCAATTGCATTGATATTTTGCTCCTTAATTGCATCTAACAGATACATCTCCTGCTTATGGCTCTTAAAAAAAACGAGGTATACCTCCCGATGGTAAACGTTCACTTTACCCGCCTTTTCCATTTTAATATATAGCTCATCTTTGTCGCCTGCTACCATTTGTACTTTATTCCTCGCTGCAAAATCTTCCTGTACTTTCTCAAGGTTCTCATGGGCAAGTTTTAACTTATCATGCGCAAGGTCTTGTGCGAGCAAGTAGGCTTCCATAGCATCATACGACTGTTCAGCAACATCTTCGAGATTTATAATTTTGCCGTAGTCTTCGTTTAGAATAATATAAGTTAATTCCAGGTAGCGCGCCGTTGAGTCTCTCAGGGATCTATCAGTACCAAAGGGTTTAATGCTTTTCACTTTTCTGGTGGCATCTTTCACCGTTTGCATAAGTTTCGCCCGGCGGCTTTCGATTTTACGCCCGCTTTTACTATGTGCCACAGCACTTGTATAGCTGAAAAAGTCTTTGGTAATATCCCGGTGATTCTCGCTGATCGCATTCATATAAGCCACAGGCTGACTGAGATCCTGTGTCAGGGCAGGACGGATGCTGAAAACCATTAAAATGAGAAAGGTATAGGTTAGATTTTTCATAGCTTCTATTTTTGGATGAGTTCTGAGAGGATTTTGTAGCATTCTTCGATATACACTTCACCCTGAATGCCCTCGATCTGTAGCGCATTTAAGGCAGCATCATAAGGATCCGGTAAAATATTCTTTTGATTGGCTTTTAAGTTTTCAACTTCATAAAAGGGTGATGGCTGTATTTTTTTCGAGGTTTCTTTTGGTACCATTTTGTTCATGGTAGCAAAAAAACCTGGCCACTGTAGCGGCACTTCAATTACTTCAGGCACGATCACTTTAGAAAGTGCGCTAAAGCCAGGATCACTTCTAACACGTTTTTCACTATTTTCTCTTAGTATGTCGATAGGTAATGCCGGAAGTGGCGTATAATACACTTTCTTAACGACTGCATCATTTGGTAAGGCAAAGGGTAAATCCACTTCTTTGTATGCATCAAAATTCACTTCGGGAAGCATAATATCAGGAGTCAGCCCTTTGGCCTGAATACTGTTTCCCTTTATGCGGTATAATTTTAGCATAGTCGTGGATACAACACCCATATCTGTAGACATAGCTTGCAGGTTTTGCAAGCTATGGTCCAAAGGAAAGATGGCCTGCCCTGACGCTTTACCAAAAGTTGGTGACCCCACAATTACCGCGCGATTGTAGTCCTGTAAGGCAGCAGCCACCAACTCAGAGGCTGAGGCGCTATGTCCATTGACCATAAGCAATAGCGGGCCGTCATAGATGGTCCCTCTGTTCATGTCCTTTACGGTTTCAGGCTTACCGTCTTTGTATTTTACAACATATAGAGGCCCTTCGTCAATAAAAATACCAGCCAAATTCAGGGCTTCATCGATAGATCCTCCACCGTTATTCCGAAGATCCAGGATTAGCCCTTTAATATGCTCTGCTTTTAGCTTTACGATTTCTTTTGCAACATCATTGGCGCAACCTAGGCCTGACATATTTTCCCATTCGGTATAAAAGCCCGGCAAAGAAATATAGCCTATTTTAACGTCGGCATTTAGGATAAAACTCTGGACCATATTTTCCTCCTGGTCTACCTTTTCCTTTGCAAGCTGCACAGCCTTGATGGCGCCTGTTGTTTTCTTTAGCTTAAACTCGGCAACAGTTAAAGATTGATCTGCCAACAGTGCCATAACTTCTTCAATATCCATCCCCTGCAGATCGATCGTTTTTGCTTTTAGCGGTCTCATCGCTAACAGGATATCACCTTTGTTAAATGCGCCACTTTTCCATGCCGGACCACCAGGTACAAGCCTACTCACCCTCACCTGACCATTCTTCTCCTCATCAAGATAGAGCCCGAATGAAAGCGACTCAACAGACAATTCTGATCTAAAGGCCGCCCACTCTTCATGAGATAAGTATACGCTATGAGGGTCAAAGCAAGAAGTTATTGCATTTAGAAAAATTAAAGCCACGTAGCGATCAAACCCTTTATTGTAGTCCAGTACACGATTTATTCTCCTTTCTTCACGCAGCATCACATATTTTTGAGCGTCCAGTACCAGCGCCTGTACGCCTTTAGTATCAGCCAAAGAATCATAAGCAAAATAGACCTGTAACAGTGTCTTGTATTTCAATCGCTTTTCCCATCGCAACTGTAGCTCCTCGCCGGTATAAGATTCTTGATCCCTCTGTTGCTGAAACTGAATTACTTCATCTTTTGAAAAATTCAACGGTTTTAGCATTAACTGTTTAATGGTAGATTCTGCATCAAGTAGTCGTTCTTTATATAGCGCAGTAGCCATGGGCAAAAAAGCCCAGCTTTTACCTGAAAGATCGTCATCTATCAGGTACTGAAACTCAAGCATTTGCTGATAGTCCTGATGGGAAAAAAGAAGATCCTCAGGATCTAAACTTTTTATAAACTGCCTTAAGATATCGGCCGACAGACTATCATCTACTTTCCGTGGACTGAAATGGTTTTGAGTCAAGGTTTTTACTAATATTTTTGCCTGCTTTGACGTCTCAGCATCTTGAGACACTGCTGCATGCTGACATAGAAGGATACCAGCTGCCGTAAAGAAAAAAATGCAACTTACATTTGAAAACCACTGACGAAAAAGGTATACCATAGCTATTGAACCCACATCCAAAAGCACAATATAGAGGAATATAAAGAAATAATTGAATAATTTTACATAATAATAGGTGATGATGTTATATGATTCTTTTATTCCAATGATTTGTAGTGCTTTTCTTTTCGTCGGTGGTCCCGATCAATCGTTTTTAACGTATATTAGATCTTTTAAAAGATCAGCCTAATCAGTGCGCTTAATTACCATCAAGACTTTTGAAAATCCTATACAAGCGCATATTATAAAGACGCGCCTTGAGAGTGAGGACGTATTATGTTTTCTGTTTGATGAAAATATTGTGAGCATCAACCCCTTATACAATGTGCTGGTAGGGGGCATAAAGCTAAAAATAAGGGAGGAGGATCATGAAAAAGCACAGAAAATCCTTGATGATTTTGATCGTTCGCCTAGCGTAGATCAGGAGGATAAGGTGATCAAATGTCCCCAATGCCAATCTTCAGATCTTATCTCTGGCTTTAGGACGATCAAAGGATCAAAGGGCATAGTAGCTTTTATCATTTCATTTTTTCTGCTTATCTATCCCTTCTATATCAAAACGGTCTATAAGTGTCGATCCTGCCAGTCAGAGTTTAAATAATTAGTCATCAGGAAAGCCTTCGTACTTTAATAGGCACAAAGGCTTTTAGATGGGGTTATTCCATTATTTAGCACCTACGGGTTGCTTTTAAGCTCGATCTTTTCCTCGAGTAAAATGTTGTCTGATGCGGTCCCAATCATGACTTTAAAGAAGCCAGGCTCCGCTCCCCACTGAAGCTCGCGATTAAAGAAGGATAGTTTTTCTTCATCAATGATAAATGTAAGGGTTTTACTTTCACCTGGCTTAGCATTACTTTTTGAAAATCCTTGAGCTCTTTTACAGGGCGTACCACAGAGGCGACCAAATCCTGAATATAAAGTTGTACCACTTCCTCACCAGCTGTCTTCCCCGTGTTTTTAAGGGTAAAACTGAATTCCGCAGTTTCTCCTGTTGTTATTGCTTTCTTGCTCACCTTGAGATTGCTATACGAAAAAGTGGTATAACTTAGGCCATAGCCAAAGGCATACCTGGGGGTATTTGGCGAATCAATATAGGCCGAACGGTAAACGATATTCTGAGGATCCGTCACCGGTCTGCCGGTATTTTGATGGCTATAAGAAATTGGAATCTGGCCCACGGAACGGGGGAAAGTAATTGGCAATTTACCCGAAGGGTTATAATCACCAAAAATCACGTTGGCAATAGCGTTTCCAGCCTCAGAACCCAGCCACCAAGCATAGAGTATGGCAGGCGCATCATCGGCTATTTCATTGAAAATCATAGGGCGGCCGGCCATCAGCACCACCACAATAGGCTTTCCTGTTGCTTTGATTGCATTGTACAATGCTTCCTGTTGTCCCGGCAGACCTAAATCAGTTCTTGATTTGGCTTCCCCACTCATATCCCAGGTCTCGCCGAGCGCCATCACGACCACATCAGCTTGCTTTGCGGCAGCAATTGCTGCTGCAAAGCCATCGCTACTTGTGCAATTTACGTCACAACCTTTCGCATACAGCAACTGTGTCTGCTTGCTCACTTTTTCTTCTATCTCTTCAAACAAGCTCACAATTTCTGTCGTGTCAGCCTGTACTGTCCAGCTACCATCGAGATCTCTTTTTGCTTTTATAAGTGGTTCTATCAAGGCTACTTTCTTTGTTTTTTTCGCCAGTGGCAACGTGCTGGTTTCATTTTTCAGTAATACGATAGATTTTTCAGCTACCTCCCTGGCAAAAACCCGGTGGAGATAGGTTTCCCACAGCATATGATCGCTCATATCCACCGCATTATAATCCCTGCCTGCAACTGCGGCTCCATAGGCCGCGAAGTGTTTGGCAGTTGCCATTACAGCATCGGTACCTCCCAGTTTTTCCCCTTGAAAACCTTTAATTCTGGCCTTGGCAATTTGAGAGCCGAGATAAGTGTCTTCACCGGCACCTTCCATCACTCTTCCCCAGCGGGGATCGCGGGAAATATCTACCATGGGTGCAAATGTCCAATGGATGGCAGCCGAGCTTCTTTAGCGGCGATATGGGCAGAAAGTCGCATAGCCTCCAGGTCCCAGGACGCTGCCTCAGCCAGCGGCACGGGGAAAACAGTCTTGTAGCCATGAATAACATCCAGACTAAATAATAGCGGAATGCCCAGCCGGGACTGTAATGCCACGCTTTGAATTTCCCGGGTGTCTTTCACGCCCTTCACATTCAACATAGCGAATGATAGAATAGAGATTAGCATTCAATTTTATAGCTGTTTTTGCCTTTAAATTGCAATATATCTTCCAATTCCTAAAAAAGTAACCTTTAAGCAAATTCGCGACCTGAAACTCCCGCTGGCGTATGATCCGCAACCAATAATATATCATATTGTATGTTCCAAAGGGACAATTTAGTTGTATAAATTCTCACGACATTATAGTTTGTCCTGTAGAAATAATATCTTAATGTCCGCGTACTATATCATTTTTAACTTCGGTGTTGCTTATGAAGCTGTCAGGGTAATTACGCTGATGCCACCCTACGGACCGCTAAGATATCACCAAGCGTAAAGGCTGACCTTTGCAGGTTCAGACGTGTATGTTGTAGTGCTGCAGTTAATGCTTCCGGTTGATGGGAGATCGGCATCAGCACATCGAAATATTGTTGCAGACCCGGATGCGGTTCAAGGGGCACTTTACCTGCCATTGCTACAACAATTTTATTCAAAAGCCTGGCCTGCCGTGCCACGCCAATGGGACCTTTCCCTTCCAGTGTCTGTGCATCAATACTTCCTTCACCGGTAATTACCAAGTCAGCTTTTGCCAGAGCGGCGTTAAACTCGGTAAGGTGGAGGTAGTAGTCAATACCATTTACAAGTCGGGCATCCAGAAATCCATGTAAACCTGCAGCGGCTCCGCCTGCTGCACCACCATGGTGAAGGGAAGCAATGGCTTTACCGGTAAGCATATCCGCCACCTCAGCAAACTTGCTGAGGCCGGTTGCCAGTTGTTGCACATCGCCACCTTTGGCGCCTTTCTGTGGTGCAAAAACCTCCGCAGCGCCATTCGTTCCTATTAAAGGATTATTTACATCGCAAAGAATGATGAATTCACACGCTGGAATTCTGGTATCCAAACCGACTGTATCAATCGATACCAGTTCCCCCAGTGCTCCGGGTGTAGCTATTTCATTGCCCGCAGCATCCATGCATTTTGCGCCTAAAGCTCTTAAAATTCCAATACCTCCATCTACAGTGGCGGTGCCACCCATAGCAATAATCACCTTCTTTACCCCAAGATCAAGGGCCGCTTTAATTTGCTCACCAGTGCCAAAAGAATTTGCCAATAGCGGATTGAGTTCATGATCTTTCAATGTACGAATACCCGATGCGTTGGCCATTTCGATAACCGCTGTCATGCCCTCATCGATTAACCCAAAGGAAGTATGTATATTTCTCCCCAGCGCATCATGAACGATAGAAGGAACTAAGGTGCCACCACGTTGCGCGATAATTAAATTTGCCGTGCCGTCCCCACCATCGCCAATAGGAAAACACGTGCATGTGCAGGCTAACCTACTTTGCAAAAGTCCGTCTTGAATAGCAAAGGCAGCCTCGGATGCATCGAGGCTATGTTTAAAGGCATTAGGTGCAATCAGAATGTGCATATCAGTTGAGAAAAAATGATAGTAAAAAAACCATGTTTAATAAGAGGTGATGTGCCGCCCTTTCCTCGGTCGTGGCTTGGTTCGGGCAGATTGAAATATTCGTTATTTGTTTTTTCCAAAGTTTCTGAAATTAGACTGAAATTTTCTTTCGATGGCTTTAAGTCCACGAACTTGTCGATTATGGTTCTGTGTTTATAGATGATGAACGTATTTTCAACATTTGGATTAATATTATTGAGATTTGCCTCTGTAGCAGTGTCAGTGAAAGAAGGCACAAACGTTAGTGCCGTATTTTTTATGTTCATCGCTTTACCAATTTGCTCTAATTCTTTTTGCCTGCTTTCTTTGTGATACGCTATAGCTTTGCCATAAACAAAATACGCTTTTAGATAATTTGTCTCGCTATACCTTCTTGTTCTAAAAATTTTATCTATTCTTTTATTTCTTGCCAATTGGGGTTGTCGCCTACGAAGTAAATAATACCGTGATAGCGACCATATTTACAAACAGGACAAGTTTGTGTTCCTTTATCTGATCCAAATGCGTGGTAAGGAAAAAATGAAGGTTGGTCTTCGCCAATATTTAAACCTGATTGATCAAGCGTATAACTTTTGGTTGGGTAATTGGGGATATTTAATCCAAGTACAATATTATGCTCTGCAACTTGCACTTTATTATCCAACAAAATTCTTAATATTTCTGTGCCTGCTCTGTCAGATTTTCCAAACTTTCTCTCGTGCTCTAAATATAAAGGGTCATCATCAAAATAAAGGTCAGCATAATACTCATTTTCTATATCGGGTTCTTTTATGGATAAGTGTATGTGTTGCGGTATGTCTTGCGTTGGATAGGAGGATGGCCTGGAAGTTTTGATCGTGTAGTTTCCATTTTCGTCTGGTTTTACCCAACCTCTCAATTTGCCGTGTGGTTTTGCTTGTTTTGGT
>LXQK01000224.1:3453-8950 GCA_001683905.1 Marivirga sp. ANT-B6 | reverse complement strand
TAGCTTATTATATTTGTTTAAATTGTTTAAAATTATGAAAAAGATACAACAATTCTTCGAAAATCAAGCATTTGGTGTTTGTACAAAGCTAGGAGAAAAACTCGGCCTTCCTATTGCAAGCATTAGGATTTTTTTTATATATGTCTCTTTTCTTACTATCGGTTCACCCATATTTGTATACTTGGGATTGGCCTTTATTTTGAATTTTCGTAAACATTTACGACGAAAAAATAACCCGGTCTGGTATTTCTAAAATCTAAAAACGAAGGTCGTCGAAATACTTTTTCTTTTTTAAAAAATAATCTTTCACAATAAATCCTGGATAAATACCAAAAGTAAACTTCTCGTTGTTCTTTTCGTTGCGTTTTCTTTTCGCAAAAAGCTTGCCAATAATAGAGAAGAATGAAATTTGGGCATGTAGTATTGAACAAAAGTTCTTACCCTTCCCTTGCAATAGATACTGAAACGCTGCTAAATAATCTAAAAGTAGTCTCAATGGGAGCTTCCATGTCAGTTCGCGGTAAGTCATATTTTTGAAAAGCATAATGAGACCGTTTCTAAAATTGAGATAAGTCTTCCTTGGATTAGATTTCGGTAGTGTACCGCCTCCTACATGATATACCTGGCTCTTTCCCTGATAAAATACCCGATAACCTGCATGATGCATACGCCAGCAAAGGTCTATCTCTTCCATATGAGCAAAAAAATCGTCATCAAGACCTCCTAGCTGATGGTAAACATCGGACCTTACAAACATACAAGCCCCTGTTGCCCAAAATACTTCACGCAAGTCATCAAATTTTGGATGGTCTTCTTCCACAGTATTGAAAATCCTGCCCCGGCAAAAAGGATAGCCAAGTATATCAATATACCCGCCAGCTGCACCGGCATATTCTAACGTATGTTTTTGGTGATAGGAAAGAATTTTTGGCTGACAGGCTGCTATGGTTTGCTGTTCATCCATCAACTGTATCACAGGATCGATCCAATGGGGGGTAACTTCTACATCTGAATTAAGAAGTACATAATAAGATGCATCTACCTGGCGCAGGGCAAGATTGTATCCCGTACTAAAACCATAATTTTTACGAAGCATGATGAGCCTAACCGAAGGGTAAGACTCCTGCAAAAAAGAGACAGAATCATCCGTCGAGCCATTGTCTGCTACAATCACCTGGCAGCCAGGACTATGCAGTACAACTAGCTGGAGAAATTGCTCAAGGTAATGCTTGCCATTGAAGTTTAGGATGACAATAGCTACTTTATCCATTAAAACATTCCTGTCAGGTCGAGCCCGGGAATATTGGGAATGATCCCCTCAGTACTTTTCTTCATTTCTTCCTTGGCTTTGATGTCTACTTCAGCCAGCGCTTTATTGACCGCAGCAACAATCAGGTCTTTCATCATCTCTGCATCTTCAGGCTTTACGATATCCTTGTCAATATCAAGAGATATCAGTTCCTTTTTGCCGTTTACAGTTGCTTTAACCATACCCGCCCCAGATTCAGCTGATACTTGGATATCGCCCAATCTATCCTGTGCTTCCTTCATTTTCGCCTGGACTTCTTTCATCTTGCCCATCATTTTCATCATATCAAACATAACGCTGCAGTTTTAATTTCTAATTAATACCAATGAACCTGATTTTACAAATGGCGTTCCATCCAAATCAGTTCCGTCTACTTTATATATATAGGCGCCTTCTGTTACGGGTTTTCCCCGGTAGTGGCCATCCCATCCTTCTAATAAATCGTTACTTACAAAGATTAGTTCTCCCCAACGATTAAAGATTTTCATCTGAAAGGTACCGATAAATCTGCCCTTGGGTTCAAATGTATCATTTAATCCGTCCTGATTAGGCGTGAAAGCCGAAGGAAAAAATAATTGATAGGTGTAGGCCACAATGACGACATTGGAAAAACTTATTAGCGGACTTACATCTGCCGAAACCACGCGTATGCGGTATCGCAGATTTTGGACCTCTTCCCGAATCGGGTCCTCATATGTATTGGTGCCTGTAACATCAATTGTTGCCAGCAGCATACCACTACCATCTAAAACCTCCAGTTCATAAGCGGCAACGCCCGAAAACCATCCGGTGTAATTCGTCCACGTCAATACATTTGAATTTGCCTGCTGAGTCAAGGAAAGAAACACAGGACAAACAGGCATCGACGGTTGAGAAACATTTCCGCAGGCATCAGCATACCCTATAGTATAACAATAAGGTCCGATAGAAGTATTTATATTTGAATCTATAAAACTATTTGTCGTAGCAATGAAGGCTGTCTGCCCACCGTCTGTAGAATTTCTGGTAATGGTGAATGTATCTGCAATGACGGCCGCAGGAATATCAAATTCGACCGTTATGCTACCATTGTTGAATGAAGCGGTTGTGTTCTGAATTGGTGGACTTGTGTTGTCGGCAATGGCAGTAACACATTTTTCCTGGCTTGCAGATTGGCCATCGGAAAAATATCCTATGATTGTATAACAATACGTTACGCCACAATTCACGTCTATATCATCAAATTGCACGGTGGCATCGTTAATATTGGCTACCAGCATGTTGTCACGGAAAACGCTGTAGCTTATTAAATTCATGGTGCCAGACATCCACCGGACTTCATTTTGATTTTGTACAGCATTGGCATTAAGCCGGATACTGCAAAGTATGGCCGAGGGATAAGCCTGATTGGCTTCACATCGGTCAAGAGCCGATATACGGAAGCAATAGAAGTTATTCTCGTTGTCTAATCCCGATATGGTAATAGCATCAGGCGCTTCAAGGCTGTCGATATTGACAAATGGTCCAGTTCCATTTACCTGCATTTCTACAATATGCGGTACCTCCGACAGCGTATTGTACTGTAATTGTACTTCTGTTTCATTCATCACTTGTACGGATACTATTTCAGGTGGTAGTATAAAAGCTATAGGTGTAATATCTGCTGAACCGGTGCCACAGGCTAAATTAGGTTCCTCACTTTCAGTCGATGACCCTGTAGCCAGGCCCTTCACAATGATCGTGCGGGGACTGTTGTCCGGGTAGCTATACGTCGTGCTCTCATCCGGTCCGACGACTTCGTAAATCCCGGTATTAAAATCGATCAGGTATTTTTCATAGTAGTTATCAGTGATGGTCACGTTCACGCGATTGTTGCTACAGTAGATAACTTCGAAATTGGGCGGGCGATTATCCAATACCTCGATGCGAATGGTATCCGATAGCCCTGATGTATTCTGCGGTGCAATTTGAGCAATTTTATAAGTTCCAGGTTGCGTATAAGTATGCTCATTCGTCGTTACGAAGTTGTTTCCCGAAGCCGCAGCATCATAATCATATTGTATTGGCCCTGTAGCACCTACAAATAAATTAGTTAATGTGACCTTGAAGGGCGCACAACCTTTGATATAATCAGCTTCAAATCGACCTTCCTGACTGGTGTACTGGGCATGGAGAAATGAAGGGAAGGACAAAATAATGAGCAGGACGATATGTTTTGATAGATTCTTCAATTTCTATACACCAAAAAATTTACTGCTCATCATGAAAAAAAATTTTGATCAATTCTAAACCCATGCAATAACGCCAATTTTAGAATCAAATTGCTACTTACTGATCACATTAAGCAGCCACAGTTATTTTTTTTACAATCTCTTCCACTGTCAAAGCAGCTTGTTCGCCTGTCTTCATATTTCTCAGACTTAGCTTACCGGTATTGATTTCCTCAGGACCGATCAATAATACGTAAGGGATCCCTTTTTTGTCGGCATAATTAAGCTGCTTTTTCAACTTAGTACTGGAAGGATATATCTCGCTATTAATCCCGGCGTTTCGGATTGTAGTTAGTGTAGTGAGGGCAAATGGTTCAGAGGCTAGATCGATATTGGCTACCATTAACTGTGTGCTTTCAATCTGATTTTCAGGGAAAAGTTTCAGCTCATCCATCACATCATACAGCCTGTCTACGCCAAAAGAAATACCCACACCTGATAACCCTGGCATGCCAAAGACACCGGTAAGGTTATCGTATCTGCCACCGCCTGCCACGCTTCCCATCTGCACATCATTCACTTTCACTTCGAATATAGTACCGGTATAATACGAGAGGCCTCTGGCAAGGGTAATGTCAAAGTCAATATGCTCAAGCCTGGCCTGCAGCGCTTCTGCCAGTTGATAAATCCTACTTATTTCCTCCAGTCCTGCTGTACCTGTTGCTGAGTGGGTAAAAATAGTCTTAAGTCCATGGAGTTTTTCCGTCAAACCACCAGGTAGATTGAAAAATGGTTCTAAAAGTTCAAGCGCCCGATCCGTAAATCCCCGGCTGCTAAGTTCCTTTTGAACGGCTTCTTTTCCTATTTTGTCCAGCTTATCGATGGCTACACAGAAATCTGCTTCTTTACCTTCGGCGCCAATTGCTTCAGTAATACCTGTCAGTATTTTCCGATTATTCATCTTGATGGTATAGTTTTTCAAGCCCAGCCGCCCGAAAACCTCGCTAATCATCAGGATGATTTCGCTTTCACAAATCAGCGAATCTGTACCTACAACATCGGCATCACATTGGTAGAATTCCCTGTAGCGCCCGCGTTGAGGCCGATCAGCTCTCCACACCGGTTGAATCTGGTAGCGTTTGAAGGGTAGATTAATGTCGTTGCGGTTCATTACGACGTACCTTGCAAATGGTACAGTAAGGTCATATCTTAGGCCTTTTTCTGCAATCTGCGGCAGCAATTCCCTGGCTTGCGGTTGTTGCAAATCTTCCTGCCTTACCTTAGAAAGGAAATCGCCCGAATTAAGTACTTTAAATAAAAGCTGATCCCCCTCATCGCCATATTTGCCTGTCAGTACCGAGAGGTTTTCCATTGTTGGTGTCTCTAATGGGAGGAAACCGAACTTTTGAAAAACAACTTTGATCTGATCAAAAATGAAGTTTCTCTTGATCATATTCTCGGGACCAAAGTCCCGGGTACCCTTGGGAATCCCTATCTGGTGATTTGCCATGTATGCCTGCGTCTTTATGATATCTGCATCAAAAAAAAAGAGTAAGATCTCTTTCGCTTCAAAACTACTAAAAAGGATTTAATATTTTTTTTACGACCAATCATGTTTACAAATAATGTAAAACACGATAAATATTTTTATTTAAGTTTGTGCTGTGAATATTAATTTGCTTACATTTGCAGTTCATTTTACAAATCGTTGAATCATGACCGTTACCAGACTTAAGAGAAAAGGGCTAAGAAACAAAAGCAAAGCCAACGCCAGGATAAATAAGATAAAGCAATTGGTTGCTGTGCCTGTGATCAAGAATGTAGATATCGAAGAAATTAAAAAAGGATTTGCTGCAAAAAAGGCTGCTTCAGAAAAGAAAGAAGCAAAGGAAGTAAAAGAAGCCAAGGAAGTGAAAGAAGCAAAGGCTGCGGCTAAAGAAAAAGAAGCACCGGAAGCAAAAGAGACAAAAGAAGCACCGGAAGCAAAAGTGTCAAAAGA
>LXQK01000224.1:0-3344 GCA_001683905.1 Marivirga sp. ANT-B6 | reverse complement strand
CGAAAGAAGATAAGGAAGCGAAAGCGCCGAAAGAAGATAAGGAAGCGAAAGCGCCGAAAGAAGGCAAGGAAGATGAAGTGAAAGAAACTAAGGGCACCAAACAAGCTAAAGGAACTGAAGATACTGCTTCATAAATAAAATATTAGTAAGGAATAAGAAAGCAAAGCGGAAGTTTTGCTTTTTTTATGCTCTTTTTCCAAGTTCAATGACTTGCACATTGCTGATTTTTTTGTCATCGATGTCTAACCGCACCAGCGTTCTAACCTTATGAAAACCATGTTTCCCCGCGGCTCCGGGATTGATATGTAGTAAATTCCCCAAGGTAGGATCAGATATAATTCTAAGAATATGGGAATGTCCGGTGACGTATATATCAGGGGGATTTTTTCGAAGAGCAGCTAGCATTGCAGGCGTATAGCGAGGGGGATAGCCACCAATATGCGTCATCCAGACCTCCAGGCCCTCAGCGCTAAATCGGGCGTGTTCGGAAAATTGCGCCCGCACATCCTGGCCATCGATGTTGCCGTATACAGCACGAAAGGGTCGAAAAGCAGCTATTTTATCAGCCAAAGCAATCGTCCCCAGGTCTCCGGCATGCCAGATCTCGTCACACTGGTCGAAGTGATGAAACATTCTGTCATCCAAATAGCCGTGCGTATCAGAAAGAACGCCAATTTTCATCATAATGGTTTGTCTTTGGTCAAATGAAGTAACGCCTAAGCGCATATGCGTTAACTCAAAAAGAAAGGGAGTACCAGAGGTACTTGATATGTAGAAAACATAGAAAGATGGAGACAATCGTGTCGTCAGGTACGAAATATCTGGTACCTGACGGGCACCATTCTCCGATGGAAATCATATTTCTACAAATATTTGGCCCCTTCTGGGGCTTAAGTTAACGTGTAATGCCTAAGCGGTATCTTTTATATTATCAAGCTCCTTCTCTACTTCAATTGATGCTATTTCTTCAAAAATAATTAATTTATGTTTTGCGGCATGAACGGCAGCTTCTACCGTATCTTTTACCAGTAAAAGGTCAACACCAAGGGCCTTGATTTCGCCGGCTATAGTAGCAATTTGTTGTTGCCGGGCCATATTGCTTACATTTCTTATGTAGATCGTTTTTACCCTATCCTGGAACTCTTTGATTACCTGTAGATATATTTCAGGGTCCTGCTGCCCACTATCGCCAATCAAAATAAAGGTCAATTCAGGGTAAATGGAAAAAATATGCTCGATCTGCTTCAATTTATGGGTAGCGTGGTCTCCAGCCACAAGGTAGTCTCTGGATATTCCGAGGTCTCGTAACATCAAAGGGCCTTTTGGGATTTTATTCAGATCCAGAAATTCAACCAACAGATCGTATAAATTCCAGGGGCTACTGGATACATAGAAGAAGGGGTTCATTCCTTCGCCAGTTGCACCTTGCTGAAGGGCCCTGTAAAAAGCTGAAACACCAGCGAAGGGCATCCTTGTTCGCGCATTATTTACAAAAGTTACTTTCAGCATTTTCCACCAACGGGCGGCATCTGTTGATAGTATCGTATCATCTATATCCGAAATGATACCATATTCAACGTGGGACTCGGGAATAAATATACGTCCTTTTGCTGTTACTTTGCCTTGGTTTGGTACGACCTGTGTTAAAAGTTCGAGGGTCGTTTCGTGCCAGGATTCTCCTGCTGGTATAGTTTCTTTCGGCTGCAAATGAAATTCAAAATACCCCTCATCGTCGGTGATTATTATTTTTTCCGTACCGTAAAACGTTGCTTTTACGGCAACTCCTGTTATCTCAAAGCTGGAAAACCTTTTGTACATAAACCTAAAATTTTGCCACATAGAGTCCTCCTCCCCGGCAGGAATGATACCCTTATCTTTGATGACCCTGCCAATAAAATAAATGCCCTGCTGGTTGCCGAAACCTTTATATGGTATGATGATTACCTTTTTAATGAGGTTCAAACTTTTTGCGACCCTAAAGGTTATTCGCGACAAGGCTGTTTTACCAGCTAAAAGTATATGTCGTAGTTTTGTGGTAAATGGCATCGATCGAAACGAGTTAAAAAATTTAACGAGGTTAAATATAAAAGAAAATTGTACCGGTCCATATTCTTTAGCGTTGTAATATTGATTAAATTACGTCTATGTTCAATATATCACCTTTGCACCTCTTTTTTGGGGTTATTTTTTTATCTTTTAAGCCAGCGTTTTCCCAGCAACTACAGTATGAAATCATATGGAAAGGCGATTCGGTGGGATATCTCATTGCAGATAAATCAAAAACAAATATGGATGTCCATTATAAAATTGAATCCTCGGTTGTTGTAAAATTCTTTGCCTCCATTAAACTGGATTATTATTTTTCAAACCAATTCAATAATGGCATGCTAAAAAAGGCACATACAAGAAATCTAATGAATGAAAATCTGAGGGCTTCTTCGCAAATAAAATGGGATGGTAAACAATATGACATGATGGTCGATGATGAACAGACTGTATTAAAGGAGAAGATAGATTATACCATGACAACGCTTTACTACGATGAACCAAAAAATGTTGACAAGGTTTTTTCAGAAAGGTATGCCACCTTCTGTACCATAAAGCCAGTAGGAAAAGGGAAATATGAGCTTACTTTGCCTAATGGCAAGAAAAATTACTATAACTATGTCAATGGCAAATGCACAGAAGTGGAAGTAAATCACTCGCTTGCTACTTTTTATTTTAAACTGATGATGTAAATAAAGTGCTTCCATTTCCCTGGAAATTCAAACATACTTTTTCTTTGCTGGTTGATAGGGTAATTAATTGATCCGAAATTGAAAAAGCTATTTTACATATTTATTTTCATGCTTTTTGCCATATTTCTTTGGGTGCAGCTAGATGGCATCTATCCAAACCCGAACCGAATCAATGCTTCTTCTGCTGCGCATCTGATCAGGACAGAATATATTGCTCCTCATCCATCCTTATCACCGCAGGAGGTAGTAGAAATCCAGATCATCGCTTTGCAGGAAAATGATGAGCCTTCTGTAGATTTTGGTGTCAGAAAGGTATACAATTTTTCGTCGCCAGAGAACAAGGAGGCCATAGGCAATTTAAAGTCCTATATCCAGATGCTTCATAATCCTGTTTACAAGTCTTTACTGAACCATAGAATTTATGGGTTAGATGATATCAGGCTTGTACAGGACCTGGCCTTTCAAAAAGTTACCCTAATTGATGCCGAAGATAAACCAGCTGTATTTGTTTTTCAGCTGTCGCTGCAGGAAGAAGAGCCCTACTTGGATTGCTGGATGATTGATAAAGTGATGAAATATTAGTTTTTTCGATGCTGAAAAGGAAAG
>LXQK01000223.1 GCA_001683905.1 Marivirga sp. ANT-B6 | reverse complement strand
AGAAAAGCCGAAGCGATTAATCAGTAAATAAAGACTAAAATAATAAGAGGATTAACCTTCAGAATTGGCATCCTGCTGTGCAAAGTTATAAATGTCTTCGAACTCAGAAAAATTTCTGGTGTCTACTTTCAGGTCTTTTAGCAAACCCTCCTTCAGATCATATACCAATCCGGCCAGCTTAATCTCATGCCCCTGCGACAGTGAATTTTGAATAATGGATGTTTTTGAAAGATTATACACCTGTTCATAATATTCAATTCTACCAGCCGGTTCTGTTTTTTGGAAGGATCTGTTATTTTGCTTAACTCGATATAGTGATGTCTCATGACATCTTTGATATTACCAAGCCAATTATCAATCAGGCCATATTGCTGATCACTCAAGGCGGCTATTCCTCCACAACCGTAGTGGCCAAAAACAATCACCACATTGACTTTTTATTGCAATACTGATAGCATTTTAATATCGGTATGTACCACAAGGTTGGCGATGTTGCGGTGAACAAACATTTCACCCGGATTGGTACCAGTTATTCTATCTGCAGGAACTCTGCTATCAGCACAACCAATCCACAAATAGCGCGGCGATTGCCCTTTGGCCTGATCATTAAAATATTCCGGATTACTGTCCAGGGTTTCCTTCACCCACTTCTTGTTATTTGATAGAAGTCGTTCCATACTTTAGTGCATTTCGATTGACGCTCCGATGGCTGGTATATTTACCAATTGTAAATCGATATTTCTCTCCTTCGCTGTTTCTTTAAAATTATGAATGGTTTCCAACACATCATAATCGATATACATCGAGTTCTCTCCATTGATCTCTACGATACAATTCTCTGGAAGTCTCTCAAATGTTTTTGCCATACTGGCTTTATTCAAAAATGAAACGTGTTCACTCAGGCTAATTTTAATTTTTTGATTATCAGGATGGAATTCCTTCTTCAGGAAATACGGGGTTTGAATATTGGCTCTTAAAATATAATAAATCCCTACGACCATTCCTATAGAAATACCAATCAACAAATCTGTAAATAAAATAGCAAGTACAGTGACAATGAAAGGGATAAACTGATCATAGCCTAGCTTAAATTGAGTTTTAAAAAGGCTTATTTTCGTTAATTTATACCCGACCATCAATAATACTGCGGCAAGTGAAGACAACGGAATCATATTTAAAATAGCCGGAATGGCAAAAACACAGGCAAATAAAAGCAAGCCATGGAAAAAAGAGGCTATTTTCGTTTCCCCACCGGATTCAATATTGGCTGAACTTCGTACAATTACTGCGGTCATAGGAATTCCACCAATTAAACCTGAAAGAATATTTCCTACGCCTTGGGCCTTTAACTCTCTATTATTCGGTGTCCTTCTTTTATGTGGATCTAGCTTATCTGTTGCCTCAATGCTCAACAGGGTTTCGATACTGGCAATAATTGCAATCGTGAATGCTACAACGTATACTTCGTAATTCGAGAGTATGGAAAAGTCAGGAAATTTTAGTTCTGATAAAAGACCGTCAAAACTGTTAATCCTTGGCAATTTTACCAAATGATCGCCACCGACAACAAGCTGAGGGAAACTTAAAGAAAACACATAATTGATGAGAATGCTTACCACCACCGCGATAAGTGCTCCGGGCAGCATCGATAAAATTTTATTTTTCTTTACAAATGGCCTGGTCCATAAAATAAGAATAGCCAAAGAAACTACGCCGATTATCATCGGGCCAATTCCCACATGGAATACGGAGTAAAAAATTTCTGAAAAGGTATTTTTAAGATCAGGCTGCAAGAATGCCTGATCTCCAAAAAAATCAGAATCTACACCAAGGAAATGTGGTATCTGTTTTAAGATAAGAATAAGTCCAATGGCAGCCAGCATTCCCTTAATCACAGTACTAGGAAAATATAAACCGATGATGCCCGCTTTCAAAAAGCCAAGGACAAGCTGAATTATCCCCGCGAGAACCACTGCCGCCAGAAAAGCCTCATAAGCACCTAAAGTCTCTATCCCATTTAAAACAATGACGGTAAGTCCTGCGGCAGGTCCACTTACAGCGAGTTGGGATCCACTTAACAAGGACACGACCAGCCCCCCAATAATACCGGTAACAATGCCAGCAAATAAGGGAGCGCCCGACGCCAAAGCAATACCTAAACACAAAGGTAAAGCCACAAGGAAGACAACAAGTCCTGCAGGAATATCATTTTTAAGATTAGAGGTGTAGTAGTTGAGCTTTCTTTTCATTTTTTATAAAGAGGATACGAACCAGTTGAGGTAATTAAGGTGTAAAATACTTAGTTAAATTTATAATTTAATATCTGGAAAACGCGTAAACCTTACATGTCAAATAGAATAGGCGCTAAAGTCTTATATGTTCTTTCATCTACATACTTCAAAATTATTTCTCTACCCAAGGAAATAATCTTTTTCATAAGAAGGAATTTGATCGGAAATTGCAGTGTATTTAAGAAATCATCGTTGTCAAAACTAATCTATTAATCAACTTTAACTTGTATTCTCAAAATTATGTTTCATGAAATACTCATAAAATTGAAATTAAACCAAACCTATTTAATGTATAAACACGTAAATAATAGAAAAAATAAATGAATAATTTTCTCTCTACACTCGTTATTTTACTTACTTTCTCTGCGACAAGTGCTTGTTCCGGCAATCAGGGGTTACAAGAAAAGCGAAACCAAACCATAGCAATGGCAGATACATTAAAAAAATCTGATGCCGAATGGAAAAAACTATTAACTAAGGAAGAATTTGAGGTGCTAAGAAACAAAGGTACAGAACGCGCCTTTTCCGGAAAGTATAATAAGCATAAAGAAGAAGGAATCTACACCTGTGCTGCGTGTGCAAATCCTCTCTTCAGTTCTGAAACCAAGTTTGAGTCAGGCACAGGATGGCCAAGTTTTTTTGCACCAATAGCTGAAGAGAACATTGGACTGGAAGATGACCGCGCTTATGGCATGTTACGCACCGAAGTAGTTTGTGGCAAGTGTGGAGGTCATCTTGGCCATGTGTTTGAAGATGGGCCCAAACCAACGGGTCTAAGATACTGTCTGAACTCTGTGGCGTTAAATTTCCAAAAGATATAAACAATCTTTACGGAAATCTCAATCTTTGTATGGTTTTTAGGGTAAGTAAAATATCTTCCGATGCCTGCTCCTTATTGAAGGATTATAAGGGGGCTCCTGCTTTTTAATTTAATATCTATCAGTTTATTATTAAAATTAAAGAAAGATATTTAATTTTGATCGAAATCAAATCCCGATTATCATGATGGCACTTGTTTTTATATTCTTTCTTATGGCTGCAGCAATATTTTCAGCCTATAAAATCCCCAACAACAGGGTGACGCATAATAAGGACGAAAAGGACAGGTAAACCAGCGGCTCCGATGCTGCCTGATATATAAGCTTATAAAATAAGCCATTGGAACGCCCAAATCGGTCGTTCCAATGGCTTATTTTTATGGTGATATTTCACCACCACAGCTAGACCCAGCTCCGGCAGTACATCCATAACAATGTTGGTTTACAATGATTTCCCTATTGGTGAGCACCTCGTTGTTGTAGTCAGCTATATGTATGGACGTCGGATCTTTGAGTTTTAAATCCAACATTTGATTAAAATCGCAGTCAAATAAATATCCGTCCCAGCCTACTGAAACCGTATTTCGGCACATTACATTGCCTACTGCAGCAGGATTGTACGCGTTCACAAGCTTTTCCATATAAGCATCATAATTGCCACTACTTACCAAATAATCCAAGAATCTGCTAATCGGCAAATTAGTGATGGCAAAAAGATTAGTGAAGTTAATTCCATAATCTCTGCTTAGTCTGGTTTTAAATTCCTTTTCCAAGGAACTTTGCGATCCTGGCAGGAAAGCCCCTCCTGGATTATATATTAAATTCAATATCAAACCACTATTTACGATGCCATATCCAACCGCATTGAGCATCTGCAATGCTTTGATAGAGGCTACAAAAACACCATCACCCCTTTGTGAGTCTGTTCTTTTAGCTGAAAAGTGCGGTAAAGAAGAAGCCACCTCCACATGATTTTCTTTAAAAAAATCGGGAAGGTCGTAGTATTTGGGATTGGCTACAATAATAGTCAGGTTGCACCTAACAATCACTTTCTTACCCAGCTTCGTTATTTCCGTCACAAACCATCTGAAATCAGGATTCATTTCCGGGGCACCACCAGTAAGATCGACCGTAGTAATAGCTGAACCTTCCAGCGCTGCAAGGCAGTGTTCCATGGTATCGCGGGTCATGATTTCCTTTCGGTCAGGACCAGCATCTACATGGCAATGCTTACAAACCTGGTTACACATTTTTCCTACGTTAATCTGGAGGATTTCGATTTTTGTAGGGGAGAATTTGCTAAAGCCACTTTCCTTGATCTTATCTTTAAATGAGGGAAAAACCTTCCCAGAGCCTGCAGGCGTATTTAGCACCTGCAGCTGAATAAATGTATCGGATAACGTGTTATTTTGTGCTTTTAAAGATTTGATCATATTACATGGTTATTTCTTTTACCTTATTCATCATTTGCACACCATGTACCAGCGATGCGCCGCCCCGGATTGCTGCCGTAACGTGTATGGCTTCCATCATTTGCTGTTCATCGGCACCTTTTTCGAGGCTGTCCGTGGTATAGGCATCAATGCAATATGGGCATTGTATGGCATGTGCGACAGCCAGCGCAATTAATGATTTTTCCCGCGCCGTTAATGCGCCGTCTTTAAAAACTTCGCCATAGTAATCGAAAAATTTTTTCGCTAATTCGGGTTGAAATTCGCCTATATTTCCAAACTTGCCGAGGTCTTCGGCATTATAATATGTCTTGTTCATTTTTTTGAATTTGAGGTATCGATTCGTACTATACAAACCGGTTAATGATCATTTTTTAAAGATTATACGCCTGAGGTAATGAACGACTGGGTATCCAATCAATCATCTTTGCTCAATATATAATGTAGGGTTATAGAGTAGCTGAAAAGCGTGGAGGGCCGCGAAGATGGGTTTTTCGGGATAGTACAATTCGGTAGAAAAAATCCGTCGTTGAGAATTTCTTCTTTATAAAGGATATTATTAGCGCAATAAGACTGTTTCGGATATCTTTTTTGACCGTCGGATGGCTCAAAGCACCGTCCAGATCCTCGCCTGCGTTAATCTCGTTCTTTTGGCCAAGGATGGTTGCAGCAATACCAGACCGGCTAGCATATGCTTCAAGATCGCCTTTCAACTGAGAGGTACTCCACCGAAGAGCAGAAAAAGTTTTAGACTGAAAGTGAGCATACGAAAGCCCTAAAATATAAACACCACCATAGTTTGTGGGGCCTAAGACCATTTTTCCGCGTTGTACCGCATTGGCCGTAAAGCAAATATCCACCACGCTTAAGGCTGGACAATCGTTGCCAACGGCTATGACATGCTCGTAACCGATAGCAAAAATCTGTTGGAAAGCATCGGATATTCTTTGGCCGAAAGTAGCCCCCCTCTGCAAGGTTTCATCCCAAAAATGCACGTCTAATGAGACTTGCCTTGCCTTTATACGTACCTGATCAATCAGCTTTTGATGCAAAAGTCGATTTAACCTGTTGTTTCCAGGTACTATTACTTTCCTTTCAGATTCCGTTTTGTAAGAATTTGAAAAAATAATTAGAGCTGTAGAAGAAATTTGTGATGACAAAATAAAATTCTTAGTATTACACTTCTCACAAAATAAAAAAAGTAAATTTAAATCTATCGTGAGAAAGCTAGATTTGTTCTGGATATAACATACTAACGATAAAAAGACTATTTAAGGTTTCTTTACCCTAATAATTCGTACTAAAGCAGCTGGACTGACTAATAACCCAATTTTGAATAAATGAAAACGGTAACCATTGGAGTGGACATAGGGGGCACAAGCACAAAGTACGGGCTAGTAGACATGGAAGGAAATATATTGGCAGAGGGAGCAATCCCTACGCAGGAACATGCGGATATCCATCTTTTTTTGAAGGATTTGAATGCCAATATTCAGCATGCTATCCGATCTGTCACTATTCCCATTGATATAAAAGGTTTAGGTGTTGGCGCGCCCAATGGAAATTACTATAAAGGCACCATCGAAGACGCTCCCAATCTGCGATGGCCTGGCATCATACCCATCGTGGATCTTTTCAGACAATTTTTCGATATGCCTATAGCACTCACCAACGATGCCAATGCGGCAGCCATCGGAGAAATGGTTTACGGTGGTGCAAGAGACCTAAAGGACTTTATTGTTATTACACTTGGTACGGGTTTAGGCAGTGGAATTGTCGTCAATGGTCACTTAATCTATGGACATGATGGCTTTGCAGGGGAAATCGGACATACCAGGGTCAGTAGAAATGGCAGGATGTGTGGCTGTGGAAGAAAAGGATGCCTGGAAACGTACGTCTCAGCGACAGGTATTAAGCGCACAGTATTCGAACTTCTGGCAAAATCAAATGCAGCCAGTGAGTTGCGTGAGATCAGCTACGAAAATCTGACAGCTAAGATGATCACTGATGCTGCGGACAATGGCGATCCTCTGGCGCTCGAAGCGTTTGAATTTACGGGTAAGATCTTGGGATTTGCACTAGCAGATTCCGTGGCCTACACCAGTCCAAAGGCCATCTTTTTGTTTGGTGGACTGGCCCTTGCCGGCGATTATATTTTTAAACCCACACGGAAGCATTTTGAAAAAAACCTATTTTCAGTCTATAAAAATAAAATCTCTATACTTCCTTCTGGTTTAACCAAGAAGAGCGCGGCTGTATTGGGTGCTTCAGCATTAATTTGCAATGAACTTAACCTAAGTACAGTGAGCACCTACTGATATCGTAAGTCCTGCACTTTGAACAGCATGTGAAGCCTTTCTGCTACCGTTGCCAGCTAAATAACTATATTTACCTGTGGAAATTTAATTTAATTGGTACTTAAAAAAAGGGTTCTACCTGATTTTTGTGGAAAGATAAAAAATTTAGAATTTACGGGGTGAATATGGGA
>LXQK01000222.1:2584-5038 GCA_001683905.1 Marivirga sp. ANT-B6 | reverse complement strand
TATGTATTCCGCCTTTTAGGCCTGAACAGATATAGTCAATTTCCTAATTTACAGGACTCGAAATTTCGTTCTGGATTGGTCCTGTTTTACTCCATCCTCCTACTAAGAAGATTCTTCTATTGTTCAATAGAACGCTGTAGTGTCCCGTCCTATCCTGCCTTAGGTTTGCTATCAATTTCCATCGATTTTTACTTAAATCATAATATTCACAGGTTTTAGTTGGGATCGCATTTGAAAACAATGAATAAGAATCTCTTTCCTCTTCAGTAATTGGACGTTCACCTCCGATGGCTATTATCAAATCGGATCCAATATAAGTTAGAGTATGTTCAGCTCGATTGATATTCATAGGAGCAATGACAGTCCATTCCCGGGTGTTTACATCGAAAATACGAGCTTCATCGCCATTGGCAAAAAATATATCACCATTATCCAATTGAGTGCTTTTTAATAAGAAATTGGAATGCTCTTCCTCATAAAAGTTCCATTCATCAAGTTCAAAATTATAAATCTCAACATCGTTTCTTCCATGTACCAGCACTTCACTATCACTTATCTGATACAATCCTATTATTGCTTTAGGAATTTTCATAGGTCGAACAAACGTCCACTTATTTTCTACAGGATCGAATAGTTCTGCAGTAGATAGTGATATTCCCCAACTTGAATTTTCCATTTCTCCGAATCCACCTGCGATAAGGACTTTGCCATTTGATAATTTTATTGCACCCATCGAAGCCCTACCTTCGTTCATTTCAGCAATTAATTTCCAACCATTATTCTGATGATTATATACTTCACATGTTCGAGTGTACTTTTCATTTTGGTTCGTATAACCTCCAATTACCAAAATCTCATTTTCATTAAGTCTTACAGCTCGGTGGCTTTCCCTTCCGATATTTAAAGGAGACAAAGACTTTCTGGAATAGTCATTAATATTAATTGATTCAACAGATTTATCCTTGGATACTCCTCCAATCACCATAAGTTCATCCCTGTTAAACAAAATGATTTGATGCTCATTTCGATCCGTTAATGAATTACCAGCAAATGACCACTCCAGATCTAAGCCAGATGGTTCCAAATTATCTTCTGAATTGCAAGAGGATAAGGACACTAAAGCTAAGGTATAAACCAGTAAGAAGGGAAATCTAATTCGTGGTTTCATAATTTCATTGGTTAGTTTTAATTTATTAAACACTCAATGAATGCATTATTATCTTGAATGCACGAATGCCATGTTACACCAAGGTAAAAAACACTCCTTGCGTAATTTTGAAAGCGAGCACCAGAGGTACTTAATATTTGTAGAAAAATAGAAAGATGCAGTAAACCGTGCTGTCAGGTACGATATATCTGGTACCTGACGGCACCATTCTATGATGAAAATCATAATTCTACAAACATTTGGCCTCTGGGACTTAAGTTAACGCGTATGCCCGCTGGGGTCTGCGCCGAAAATTACGAGTTCTTGAATGGAAAATTCAAAACCTAATTCGAAAAAGCTGAGGAGGCTCAAATGCCTCTCAACTTCGTTAATCCAGCATGCGAATCATTAGTTATTTTCTATTTTCTATATGACAGGCTATCTACTGCTTTCCTCCCCCTTGCTTCGATAAAAATTTTATTTATCTAAAGTTTCTCTGTCTTTGGAGCCCCGGGATTATTAACATTTGACGCCGCTGGGGTCAGCGATAAAGAATTTCATGGTGCTGAAATCGAAACGTAAACCCTGGGGTTAAAGACTACAAGGAGGCTTATTCACCTCGCAATTACCTTAATCCAACATGCGAAACATTAGCTTTTTTATAAAAGCTCCATGGCTTTTAAGAGAACAGAAATACCAAAAGCGGGCAAATATTCTTTTAAAGCTTTTCTTAATAATCTCAAAGCTTTCATCATCTCTTTTTCTACTGCTTTTAGAGAAATGTTTAAGGTTCCTGCTACTTCTTTGTAACTCATTTCTTCTGATCGTATTAGGGTAAAAACAGCCTTTGTGCGCGTAGGAAGATCTTGTATGGCATTTTCTGCAAGTAAGGATAATTCCTCTAAAAACAGTTTTTGCTCAACCTCATTATTGCCCGAGTTTTTCAGGTCAAATTTTTCTATTTCCGCTCTCTTGAATACTTTATGCTTTTCAATTTGATTTAAAGAAGTATTTACCACAGCCCGCTTTAGATACGCAGGCAAGGAACTATGAATTTCAAGTTTTTCCCTGTTTCTCCACAGTTTAATAAAAACTTCCTGCACTACATCTTTAGCTTCATCTTCGTCGCTTACTATCGCATATGATACCTGACAAAGCCAGGTATGGTAAGTATTGAATATAATCTTCAAAGCAGATTGCTCACCTTGTTTTAATCGAGATATGAGTGCTTTTTCTTCCTGACTTATCACTTTATATTTATTTCGCTAACAATAAAAAACGAAAATTGAAATTAAGAAATAAGTGGA
>LXQK01000222.1:0-2471 GCA_001683905.1 Marivirga sp. ANT-B6 | reverse complement strand
CTGATATTCTAAATATAAAAAGAAATAAAAAATTAGTTTGATACGGAGATTGAAAATTCCTCTTCCGCTACTTCTGTCATTTCAAAAGTACGGTCATTGATAGCTCACGCCATATCTTTGGATGAAAAACCAAAAAGGAGGGAAGGTGCATTTAAGTTTAGGGCTTAAGAAGGTGCCAACATATTTAAGCTGACAGATAAATGGAAAGACTACCAGCCTTTTATAAAGAGCATATATTTCCCAAAAAAAATGCGCCGAAAGCTAATTCAAACAGACCAATAGGTTCATCTAGAATTAAAGTCTTATAATTAGGGGCATCTATCACCATGAAAAATGCCCCCAAGTTATATGAATAAAATGTTGTAGGTTCAATAGGCATGCATTGAAAGAAACTATCTTTGACACCCCGTTAGAACGATAACGTCCCAACAACCTACAACCTTATTACTTATTATACAATAAAACTTAAGTCGGTAATTCCAAAAATTAGATTACTCAATCCTGCTCACCTTCCAGATCACACCCGTGCCGGCTTTATAATTATAGGGCGGTTTTTTAGTCATGTCAATGGTAACAGCGCCATAGTCGACAATATACATCGCATCGTCAGGGCCAAACTGTACATCAAATGGCCGCTCTAGGCCATTCCCCTGCTCTTGCTGTGCAGAAGCAGGCCCACCGCCTTGGTTGACCACAAAAGGAGTTACTGTTCCTGAAGAGGGGTCTACCCTTACAACCTTATAACCTGGGGCGTAATTTTCCCCACTTAAAGGATTGGTTGGTGGGGTGAGATCACCCCATTCTGCTATGAACACGTGGCCTGCCAAAGCACCCCATGAAGCAGGGGCAATATCGACCATCGAGGGAGAAGAGTTGAGTTCGTGCACGCCTAATACATCTGCCGGGGTCGGGGGGGTAAGACCGCTGGCGGCATGGTCAATAAGAAAGCCCAGATTTTTCCCTTGCGGCTGTCCATTGACTACTACCATTGCCTGCAGCGAATCTGGCACCTCGAATTTAGGGTCGGTTAAGGGCTCTCTGCCGGTAGAAAAATCGGGTATGCCATACCACCGGCCTTCGGCTATTCTAAGGCTGGCATCAATGTCATCCCCAACAGGGCGGGAACCCCTGACATCATAGCCATTTTCAGAGCCATACATATTTCCCTGGCTATCCCAGGCAATACCAATAAGGTTACGGAAGCCCCAGGCATGAGTTTGTATGTTGGAAGGATTGGCGGGATCAAACTTCAGGATAGAGCCACCGCACAGCGTAGCACCTGGAATTACCTGACCAGGAGAGGTTTCTGTACCAAAAGGCACATAAGCACCTGTAAGTACAGTATCGCTGTCATCTTCCGTTCTGAAGTCGGGTGTTTTGAAGTTTTTGCCCAATAAGACGATATCCTGACAGGGAACAGGCTTTAGGTTAGGACTTGCCATTATCCAGGGTGCAATGGACAAATCCGCCACGCCAGAGTTTCCAGCTGGTCCTACGGTTACATACATCATGCCGTCCGGCCCCATGCGGATGTCGTTGATCTGGTGCTCGGCCTGGCTGTCGATAATTCCTTTAAAGATATTGGTTACCTGGCCATCCATACTTACCCGCGAAACTGCCCCTGTAAGGTCCTCAGCCCTATGGGTAACGTAGAAATTGCCATTATTCCAAACCATGCCAACTACAGCGGCTACTACACCTTTGTCTGTAAGGTTAGCTACCACTGTTTTATTGCCACCGTCGCCGATTTGTAGAATACGAATCGGTGCCAAAGTTTCCGGATTTAGGCCACCGCCCGCTTCGGTCACATACATCTGCCCTTCATCGTCCCAAGCGAGGGCGGTTGGATAAGTAAGCCCATCTGTTACCTTTTCTATGCGAAACCCATCAGAAAGTTGAACGAGGGGAAAATCGTCAAAATTTTCGTCGCCATTGTCATTATTGCAGCCTGGAAATATTAAGGCCAGGGCCAGTAGAAAAGGGAAGAATCCTAATTGTGCACCGCTCCTTTCGCTCCTTGTCGAATTATTCAGTTGTGAAATTTTTCTCATAAGATTAAAAAATTAAATGTAAAAACTAAGAATAAAAGGTTTAATCACTTGATATTGATATACTTGTAAAAGTAGATGGCAGTGAAAATGTTTATTAAAATTTAACGAAATACCAAAGTCATTTCTACAATTTTAATTGTTGATTCCATCTACTGTTGATTCCATCTACATCATATTGTAAAAGAGTTTATACATCATTACCATAACTATTGAGCCATACTTATAAATTCATTCATCTGCTTTATCGATCAGTTTACAGTTTTCTATAGATACGAAAAAACCTACAAACACAACCTTGCATTAACCATGATGGCCGATTAAATAGAGGTTAAACAATCTTTAAATGATTAACAGGAGAGCATTGATTTAGTTGAGCCTTTTTGTAATTTATAATGTCGAATTGCCGACATACTGCTCCGA
>LXQK01000221.1 GCA_001683905.1 Marivirga sp. ANT-B6 | reverse complement strand
GGGAGACGACTCGGGATGGTACTGAACCGAAAAAGCGCTCTTGCCTTTCACCCTGATCCCTTCAATAGAACCATCATTTAAATTGATGTGGGTGACTTCTATTTTCTCTGACTTTTTTACGTCTTCTGTAACTACGCCAAATCCGTGATTTTGTGAAGTGATTTCACTCTTACCCGTAATGATATTTTTTACAGGGTGGTTTAGGCCCCGATGGCCATGGTGCATCTTAAAAGTACTTACATCATTGGCCAGCGCCAATATTTGATGCCCCAGACAAATGCCAAACAGGGGCTTGTCATCTTTTAATATCTCTCTTACAGTATTTACGGCGTAGGGCATAGCGGCAGGGTCGCCGGGTCCGTTCGAAATGAAGTAGCCATCGGCTCCCCAATCTTGCATTTCCTTATAACTTGATTTTGCCGGAAATACTTTGCATGCGCAACCCCGGTCCGCAAAATTCTTAAGTATACTGGCCTTTATACCCAGATCCAATACAGCCACCTTGTACTGCGTACCTTCTGCAGGCGTGTTGTAGGCATCTTTGGTACTTACTTCGGTAGATAGTTCGAGGCCATCCATAGACGGCACTTTATCCAGCTCTTTCTTCAGCGCTTCTGGATCAAGAATTTCTGAGGAAATAATAGCGTTCATCGCACCTTTACTGCGGATATGACGCACCAGGTTTCGGGTGTCGATATCGGTGATGCCGACAACATGGTTATCTTCAAGATACTTCTGCGT
>LXQK01000220.1:3313-3772 GCA_001683905.1 Marivirga sp. ANT-B6 | reverse complement strand
CATTTTGAAGCCGTCCGCCCCAGGCTATGGCATAGGGAACGACCTTTGCGATTACAGATATATGAAACAGCATTACTGCAATAAGCAATGCCAACAAAATCTTTATTGATGTTTCATGCTTCATTCTTCTCTTAAATTAGTTCACTGTCAATTTCAATTTATTTTTATCAAAAGTAAATTCCATATTTTTTTAAATAGATTTTGGCAAAGGTTTCCTTATCTACTGCGTTGCACCTTAAAGGATATTTGCAATGATCTATTACCGCATAGAAAAGGTAACCTTGTCTGAAGTTACAAAGGCCAGCATAGTGCTGCCTAGATTATAATGTGAGCAGATACCCGGCTTTTAGTATCTAAGGGTATCCCATTTTAAGTTTCAAGGCATGCATTTCCAGGAAATTAACGGACCGCTCTGGTAATATGCCGCTATGCTAAAATATGGAAAAAAAATGAATGCAA
>LXQK01000220.1:0-3170 GCA_001683905.1 Marivirga sp. ANT-B6 | reverse complement strand
CAGTTAAGAAACGTGTGGCTTTTTGAGCAATTACTTGTCCGGCTGTGACAAGATTCGCCACGAAGAACGAACTTGCGAAAAACCTTTCCACCCCATGTTTTCTAAGCTGCTGTTAGCACGTGCTTTACCGTTATTGTTTCGCTTCAGATTCCGGCAATTTCTACTTATTCACCATTAATTTCAATATTAGAAGAATAGTAGCCAGAAATCTTTGGCAAACAGCCCTAATCAGGAAATGAAATCTTCCCCATACAAACAGAAGGAATTTTGGCTCTTTCACCAAAATTAACAGTCCTTCCGGCAATGGATTCATTGGCCAGTATGGCAAAAAGCACTGCCTCTTTAGCATCTCCATCCACTCCAAGATCTGTTGTAGACTTTATTGTATCGATCTGTAATATTTCATGTATCCATCGCATCAATAAAGGATTGTGCGCACCGCCTCCGCTTAGGTAGAGATTGAAAGATTTGGAATGGGAGGTCTTCAAAATTGCCTCTGCGATGGTTTCTGCACTAAATCTGGTCAGTGTAGCGATGATGTCATTTAAAGAAATACCTTCGGAATCGGAAAGTCTTTGCGCTTTCTCTAAATAGTCGAGGTTAAACAGTTCGGGTCCTGTTGTTTTTGGAAAAGCCATTGAAAAGAACGGATCAGATTTCAATTTTTCGAGCAGAGCTGTATTTACCGCGCCTGCCAGTCCGCGCTGCGCATCTTTATCAAAAAATTCACCAGGGCAGTGCCTTTTTATCACCTGGTCTATCAATGTGTTTCCAGGCCCCGTATCGGTTACAAATACCTGCTGAGCGTCCTGCCCCCTGGGAAGATAAGTAAAGTTGGCTATTCCGCCCACGTTCAATAATATTCTGTCTTCTAGCTTATCAGACAACAGAAGGAAATCTCCATAAACGGCAAGCGGTGCCCCCTCCCCTCCTTTGGCAATATGCTTTTGCCTGAAATCGCTGATCGTAATAATGCCACTTGCGACGGCGACATGATCGCCATCCCCTATTTGTAGGGTTGCATTTATATTTTCGTCAGGATGTAAAAAAGCCGGTGAATGATAGACCGTTTGTCCATGAGAAGCAATCAAATCTACTTCCTGCGGGTGAACTTTCCAGTTTTCAAGGCATGAAATCACCATTTTACCGTGCAGCGTACCGATCCAGGGGTTTAAAATACACAATTTTTCGAAGTCAACAGTGTGTTTTGCAAAGACTTCGGAAATCTTATTTTTGATCTCTGCCGTGTATGACACTGTCTCAAAAGCGACAAGTTTCATTTTCGTTCCTAAGCCGTTTCCGGAAATTTCACACATAGCAACATCAAGCCCATCCATGGAGGTACCAGACATGAGCCCCACAATCATGCGACGCTCCTTACTGGCTATTTTCACAAGCTTTTCTATATTTTTATTCATTCAAACATAGTTTTTGGAACAATAACAAGTGCCTTGTAAGTAAGTATAAATTACGAAAATATAACAGTCCGACGTGAATCGTAAATGGTTGAAAAAACTATCTCGAGCGTCGATATTGTTTTCTTGCGACCGGATTCAATTGTGGCCACCGGTAAGGGTTGTGTGCAGCCAGGCTTCAATAGCTATTTAGCTAAGATTGTAAAAATATACCTCAATCTATCAATTTCAGCCCACCTGCGTTTAGCCAATATTGTATATTTATTTTCTCCCGATAAAGAGATCCTCCTCAGGATTTAAACCATATTTAGGATATTCCTTTGAGATATTAACTCGTTCAACCTTTAGCCCTACTGAGTTAAGCCTATCAACATAATCTTGCCCGTAGATTCTTACATGGTCAAATTGTCCGAATAGTGTTTCCCTTTCCTTTGGGTCTGTCACAGAAAAATCTTCAATTGTCTTATCGAATTTTTTCGATATTGGTACTTGTAACATAGCTTCTCCATTTGGCTTTAAAACCCTATATATTTCCTTCATTGCATCAATGTCGGCGGGCACATGTTCAAGTAAATGGTTACACAGGATTAAATCAAAATAGTTGTCTTCAAAGGGAATGTTCAAAACATTCATATTCCGAACATAATCAGGATATTGATATGTTTCCGTGAAAAGATCTCCACAGATATAGTTTTCAAGCCCAGATTTCATAAGAATATTCATAATGATTCTCTCGGGCGCAAAATGCAAAATTTTAATACTTTTGTTGTTAAAAATATTCACTTTGTCCCTAAGGTAGACATATATCAATCTATCCCTATCTGTAGAACCACACTTATAGCACCCCCCAATTCTTCGTCCTGCACCAATAACTTGTTTTTCTTTTAAAACTGGTAAGTCTAGTCCGATTGGCGATAGATCTTTTGATTTAAAGCCACAAATTGGACAGGAATAATTGATTCCTAGATGTGAGGCAAGATTGATCGTACGCTTTACTTTCGAGAGGATTCGTTTCTTTAACATTACTTTTTTTGATTATAAACAATTAGGGGCTAAAAGACGTAGGGCCACCAGTGTGAAAAAATTTGTCCTAAACAATAAATAAACTACAAATAGTTGAATTTAACAAACCCACGATCCCTTCATTTGTTTTTTTGAATGTTGCGCTCAAACCGGGGCACCTAAGATGGCTTAACTGGATGATTGCTAAAACTGAATTTAAGTTACAGATAAGTTAAATAAGTTATGATTAGGCAGCCATCTTTAACTTCTTATCAAAAAAGGAATATCAAGGCCAAATTATAGGAAGGAAGGTATACTTCTCGTTGCGGGAAATTGCGGAAGCCAAAAGCGAACATTCAAAAAACTATGAAATAAGGCCTATCTGTGCAGGAATAGTCCTTTTATATAAACATTTAATGTCATGGGGAGATACAAAAAGTGAAAAATACCGTAAACCCCATCATTAAAAAAATATTTTTAGGGCTTGGATTAAGAAGCCAAATCATGTGGTCCCACAATGGCAATGCATAGGTTGTGGTTTTTCCATCGGGCCATACGCCCTATTGCATTTAGCAGAAAGAACTACCTTTATGCCGACACCCATGAATCGGCACTGCCAACCTGATATAAGATATACCCCCAGGGGGTATACCTTAGAAAGATTCATACGTTACTGAGGCATTCCATTTTAAAAAATACAGAATTTTATACGCATATTGATATTAATTCTTTCAATCAAATTAAGAATCCTGA
>LXQK01000022.1:2014-3665 GCA_001683905.1 Marivirga sp. ANT-B6 | reverse complement strand
TAATGAAGGCTATCCACTCAAAAAAGAATCTTATTTCAATTTAAAAGATAGCTCAATATATAAAACAATAGAGTATTCTTATAATTCGGAAAAGCAGCTGATTTCAAAAATTGAAAACCACTATGTTGATATGCTTGAGAGCAAAAAGTCAGCGTACTTCTATAACGACCATGGAAATCTGGTATTGGTCATTACGAAACAAACTGGTTGGATTGATGGCTTAACCCCCATTATCATAGAAAGAAAGACTAAATATACATACTCGAATGATATATTAGAATCCGAAATCACATACGTAGATTCTGCTGGAAGAGGTTTCGAGCAAAAGAAATATTACTACACTAACAAGAAATTGGACTCAATTGAATACCATTCATATGCTGTGCAACAGAATTTAAGACAAAAGGATACTGAATACTACAGGTATAAGGGAAATCTTCTTGTTGAAAAAGGATACGATAAAACTAATGACGCCGGATTAAACACGACTTATAAATATTCAAAGGGACTCCTTATCAAAGCGTATAATAAATATTCGCTTACGTCATATGAGTATAGAGGAATCTTGCTTAAAAAACAAATCACAGCATCTGAAAACATGATACATGAAAAAATTGAGTTCTTTTATGCTGGTAATGTGTTGAAGGAAAAGTCAATTTCCCATTTTACTTACTACTCTGAAAACCCTTATGAACCCTATTTTATTGAAACCGTTCTATTTGAATATTGACTAGAAGAAAAGCATACAACATTTTCTATCAAGTCATTGGGCTTACTGGAATCAGAAAGCTTTCCATGTAAGGGAATTTCAGTGTATCCTTTAACTTTATTAGATAAAAATCCTTACGCCTGATATCTAGGCGATAGTAGTTTTGAACCATAAATTAACTCAAATGACAGATAACAATAAGGGATATACTAATAGACGATATTTTATAAGATCTTCTGCTCTCTTTGCAGTCGCAGTTACGATGCCTTCTTTCCTTTCCTGTAAGGATGGGGATGACAATAAGCTTGAAGGTGAGGGCTGTAAAACTACTGAAGATATTTTAGGGCCATTTTACATACCAAATGCCCCATTTAGGGAAGATATAACGCCTGAGGGGAGCGCAGGCGTCCCGTTGGTGATCAGCGGAAAGGTTTTGACCAATTGTGATGTACCGCTCAAAGATGCCATTGTAGAAATTTGGAATGCCAATGACGGAGGTGACTATGATAGTTCCGATGAATATTTGTTCAGGGGAAGGTATAAAACTTTAGAAGATGGAATTTACAGGTTTAAATCCATCATACCCGGCAGGTA
The DNA here is from genome assembly GCA_001683905.1 of Marivirga sp. ANT-B6. GTDB lineage: Bacteria > Bacteroidota > Bacteroidia > Cytophagales > Cyclobacteriaceae > ANT-B6. The sequence continues at coordinate 2,362 of LXQK01000022.1, read as the reverse complement.
CTTGAATGGAAATACCTATAGGCCAAGCCATATTCATTTTAAAATTACTGCTCCGGGCCACCTTGATTTAGTTTCACAGATCTATTTCAAGGATGATCCTTACATAGCGTCTGACCCATGGGCGAGTGCCGCTAAAGCGAGAGAAAGAATTTTAATGGTTGGCGAAGATGCAAATGGTATTGATATGGTTAATTTTGATATTCAATTAAGTAAATCTTAGCCACTAATGCCGGAATCTCATTATGAAGATTTAATTTTAAAGACCCTTTCGGGCAGTATTTCTCCCGAAGAGCATCGGGAGCTTCTTTCATGGACGAGAAAAAGCACCGAGAACCAAAGGGTTTTAGA
>LXQK01000022.1:0-1919 GCA_001683905.1 Marivirga sp. ANT-B6 | reverse complement strand
AAAGGGTTTTAGAGGAATGTCAGGCAGTCTGGGCCTTGAGCATTAAAAACTCGCCCCGGCCTGACTTTGAAACAGCGGAGGAATGGCAAAGACTGGCGTTTTCGCTTGATCAAAAAGACCAAAAAGAAGCGGTAGAAGGGAAGTTTGTTCATAGCAGGTTCGGTTTTCTTAAAATAGCCGCTTCAGTTGCTGTTCTTTTGCTTTGCGCATGGGGCCTTTACTTTTTTAGTTTTAACGATAAAGTTATTGTAAGAGAAAGTGGGATTGAAAAGACTCGCTTTCTCCTCCCCGACTCGACTGAAATATGGCTGAATGAGGGGAGCACGATTACTTACAATGAAGATTTTGTCAAAGATGAACGAATGGTAAAACTGAGTGGGGAAGCCTTTTTTGATGTTAAAAAAAATAAAGATATCCCTTTCATTATTCTGGCAGATAAAGCTAAAATACGAGTATTAGGCACTTCGTTTAATGTAAAAGCTTATGATCACCGCCCAACTACAGAGGTTTTTGTCGTATCAGGAAAAGTAAGCTTATCTACTGTAAAACAGGGGAGTCAGGCAATTTTGCTCCATCCAAACGAGAAAGGGATATTATCTAAAAAAAATGATGCTGTATCATTGGAGGTAGAAGAAGATCAAAATGCGCTTGCCTGGAAGAGCAAAAATTTAACCTTCAAAAAAGCCCGCCTCAGCGAAGTAATAGAGACCGTTGAAGATTATTTTGACATTAAGATCATCGTAAAAAATCCTGAATTGTTAGAGTGTAGGTTTACCAGCACGTTTAATGATCCGGATGTTGCTGAGATACTGGAAACTTTGCGTCTGTCACTTAACCTAAGTGTTACCCAGCAAGGTGACAACTATATGTTGGATGGCCAGGGTTGTTAAAACAGGTTATATGAGAAAATTATTGCTGCTACTCTCTATTTTGTTCCCATTTTTTGCAGCAGCCCAAAATAATGTTCTTGAAAAAAAAGTAAGTGTTTATTTTACCAAGGCAACTTTAGAGAAAGTATTGGCAACTTTAAACAAGGAGTATTCTGTTGAATTTTCATACAGCGATGATATTATTCCTATTAAGGCCATTATAAATCTCTCTGCCGAAAATGAAAATTTAAAACCGGTTTTGGACAGGTTGTTCAAAGATTTCAATATAACTTATAAGGTCATCAAGAATCGGATTGTTCTCAGCAGCCCCTTAACCCAAACAATAAGGGGACTGGTAATAGACCAAAGCACAAATGCCCCTATTCCGGGAGCTACTATTTTAATTGAAGAAACCAGTCCGGTCATTGGAGGAACCACCAATGCACAAGGACAATTCACGATCAACAATGTGCCAGTTGGACGTCCTGCCATGTTGATTACATGTATTGGATACGCTACCAAAAAACTATCCAATATTCTGCTCGGCACAGGCAAAGAAGTGGTTTTAGAAATAAAACTTTCCGAATCTATTACGCAGGTGGATGAGGTGCTGATCACGGCAAAAAGAAGTGATGTAAGCCATGAGAATGAATTGGCTTTAGTAAGCGCAAGGTCGTTTTCGGTAGAAGAAACCAAAAGATATGCAGCTAGCTTAGGCGATCCGGCCCGGATGGCCGCAAGCTTTGCCGGCGTGACTGGCGCCAGTGATGAAAGCAATGCTTTAGCAATAAGAGGAAATTCTCCCCGGGGCGTGCTTTGGAGAGTTGAAGGGATTGAAGTACCTAACCCCAATCATTTCACAACAGAAGGTGCATCAGGTGGGGTCGTCAGCATACTCAGCACCAATATTATCAATAACGCCAATTTTTTAACGGGTGCTTTTCCTGCTGAATATGGAAATGCTTTGTCCGGTGTATTGGATATCAGCTTAAGAAATGGGAATAATAAAAAGCAGGAACATTCTTTCCAGGCGGGCATTTTAGGAGGATT
>LXQK01000219.1:23136-26222 GCA_001683905.1 Marivirga sp. ANT-B6 | reverse complement strand
TTCAATTCTGTTCAACTGAAGCATGAGGCCATTTCTGATATAGCTATCATATTGAGCTTTCCCAACCTCTGTAGAAGGAATAACTCCAATCTCCACTAATTTTGGATCTATAATGAAATAAAGCGAAACAAGGTCAGCACGCGCTTCTTCCAGCGCGCTGGCATAATTTTTAAGTGTCTCGTTGGCACTGCCTACGCCGGGATTCAGTTGTCCGGAAGCGTGGCCAACGACTTCATGAAGGGTAGTATGCATTTTGCCACTGATCGTACCATACTTCTTTGCTCTTGCCTGAGCTTCATCGCCATACACAAACTCTTCGGTGGCATTACCACTGCTTGCCTCGGTGTAAGCATCCGAGATGTTACCCAGTGAAACTGATTTTGAGCCATGCTCTTTTCTAATCCAATCAGAATTTGGCAGGTTAATGCCGATAGGGGTGGAAGGTGCAGCATCTCCTGCCTCTACTACCACCGTGATGACCTTATAGGTAATACCCTTTACTTCCTTTTTTTTATGTTCTTCCATCAAAGGCGAGTTATCTTCAAACCATTGTGCGTTCTTAGAAATGGCAGCCATCTTTTCACTGGCTTCTTTGTCTTTAATAGATACTACAGCCTCATAAGCAGCACGATAACCTAGCGCATCGCCATAAACTTCGATAAACCCATTCACTACATCGACTACCGAAGCAGTATCACGTACCCAGGCAATATTGTAATTGTTAAATTCTTTTAAATCTCCTGACTGATAGTATTTTACGAGAAGATCCAATGCCTTTTTCTGGTTTTGATTTTCCGCGACAGATGAAGCTTTTTGAAGCCAGTAAACGATCTTCTCAATAGCCTCGGAATACATACCACCTACTTTATATTGTTTTTCAACAAGTTTACCGTTTTCTTTTAGCAGCTTGCTGTTGAGGCCATACATTACAGGCTCTTTAGCATCTTTATCGATGGTTAAAGCATAATACTGCTCTACTTCACTTTGCGTTACACCCTCGTAATAGTTGTTGGCAGAGGCCGCAACCATATCTACGCCTTCAGTTTGATCAAGGATCGTAGCATCGACATCTGCGTCAAACAAAATGGGTATCAGTTTTTCGATCAGTTGATCCTTATTCTCGCCTTTTGACAAAGGCAACTGGTCATCGGAAAGTGTTTCTATCTGCGCAACAAAGAAGTCCTTACTAAATTCAGGGGCTAGTTTTTGCTTTGAATAGTGGTGATGAATGCCATTAGAAAACCACATCCTTTTAGCATAGGTCATAAAGGCTTTATAGTCGGTAGTTGCTGTGTCGCCCTCAAAATTAGCTACGATAGATTCTATTGTACGCCTGATGGTAAGATTATGTTTGTAGTTCTGGTCATAAATGATATCCCTGCCTGACAGTGCCGCCTCATACAGGTAATATACAAGCTCCTTTTCCTTTGCCGTAAGATCCTCAAACCCTGGTACGCGATATCTTAAGATCTGTAAGTCTGCAAATTGATCAGCTTTTACCTGAAAGGAATCTTGGGCGATCGTAGATGATTCCGTTTGCTCGTCTACAGTTTTTTGGGAGCAGCCCCAGGTAAGCATGGTTAAACTAAATAAAACAAGAAAGACATTTTTAATTCTTTTCATAGAGGTATAGGCTTTTACATTTTTTTAAAATGAAAGTTTTCGAAATCTAAATCATTTATAGCGACAAAAATAGAACTTATTTGGATGAGATTAAGTATATTCCGTTTACAATTACATTGTTGTCTTAAGAAACTTATTCATGTGGGTGATTATTTAAATTTTTTAGAGACGTTATTTTGAAGCGTTTCTAATCTCTAAATCTCAGCGTAAATGTCATATTTCGATTCGGTATTTAATAAACTATTTCCAGTAGAAGAGCGGGGAAAGCAAGTAACAGTAAAGGAGGTAATAAAAAGGTCAACCAAGGATCTGGAGGCGTACCATCTTTGGAAGCTAAGTTATAGCAGGGAAAAGTTAATTGCGGATATAGCAGCTGCTTTTCTGCAGAAAAAGCATGAAAAATCGGAGCTAATTATTCATCATTATAAGTCTATTTATGCTAATGGGTTTGCTATACACTATCACCCGGGTATTGGGAAAAAGGATTTTATACACCTTTTCGATTATTTTAAAGACAAGGTCCTGGGTTTAGGCTATAGGACTGCAGGTTCCGACAGGCAGTATAGTACAAGGGAAAAATATGTAGAGATTACTGAAAAGCATTATCTAAAGCCCCCTTTCGACTTTACCAATAATGTAACGGACCAACGGTTTGGCAATGTCTCCATTGAACATGTAGTTGCAGATAATCAACCTCATTTTTTGAAAGTGATGGTAAGTATTTATTCGGATCGATTATATAAAGATCCCTTGAGCTACCACGATTTTATTCAGCAACTTTTTAGTTTAGAGCGATAAAAAAGGGTTAAATTTGGTTTTATTATTTTCAAATTTTGCAAAAAGGTATTCATTCGTATTTTAAATAATCAATTATGTATCAAGTTTTATTTGCTTTCGTTTTTACATTTTTATTCACTCTTAGTGATGAACAGTTATTGAAAACTTCATTGCAGGTCACTGTACGCAACGAGCTGGGAAATCTCCAGGAAGGCGTTGATGTTCAATTGTACGAATCAGCGGAAGATTACAACAACAACGAAAATGCGATAGGAGAAAAGCAAATTACTGACAGCAAGGGAAGAGCGAACTTTAAAAATCTCGAGTCAAAAGTCTATTTCGTCAATGCTGAAAAAGGAGAGGCCAATAACTTTGGAGGGGCTGAAAAAACTGAGACTCTGGCTGCTAATAAGGTGAATAAAGTGACGATAATTATTGAGTAAAGAGTACGGGTATATTAAACAAAGAAGCCTGAGTGGAATCTTGAATTCATGATGCGCGGCAGGTTTGGGATCGATTTATCCCGATTTTTTAGCCACATGAAGTTCGCTTTTCCCTTTTCAGATAGCGATAAATCTTACTTTCCTCTTAATTCTTATTATATTAAATCAGGAAACACCCCAACTTTTTGCGACAACCTCGGTTAAATATATCAGGTGGGTGAATGATGCTTCTTATACCAATAT
>LXQK01000219.1:0-22973 GCA_001683905.1 Marivirga sp. ANT-B6 | reverse complement strand
TCAGGATTTTCGGTAGTTCCAAAAACTATGAATATGGGACCAGGAATTTTGCCGGAAGGTATAACCTGGATAATAAGCGGTTTGAATTCTACCTCCCTATCACCAGTGTATATGCCACGGCAGACACCTCGGACCTGTATTTGTTTCAAGATCTTTTTGCTACTTATGGAAATGACAGAGATTTCTTTATCACGGCCACCTTTCCGGATCAACTTACCACCCTCAGCGATTTTAGAACCCCTCAGGATTTAATATTGGATGGAACCCTTACTTTACCACAAAACAGTTTGCACCTTCCGGTCTATATGAAGTTATTTTACAGCAACAATACGCTTTTCTATTCTTTACGGGTTGATTTTGATTTAGACATGTTTACTGCCGATATACCTGCACATTATGTCCAGTTGTTGTCGGGTCCGATGCAGTTGCTCGTTGCAGAAGGTAAATGGAGCGATGGGCGTGCGTTGAAATAGTACGCTGAAAAGGTAAAAAAACAAACCCCAGGTGCCTGAAGCCCGGGGTCTATTAACCTTAAATAAATAATTAACCAAAAACTAACAAACTATTACAATCAATTTTTTAGAGGAATTAAATCATTGATCTAACATTATAAAAGTACCGGGTTAGCGGGCTAAATAAAACCTCAATTCCCTATTTACATGCTTTATGTAAGGTTTCGTTCGGATAAGCAAATGCCGTGTTTCAAAATGGTTTTTGAAAGCTTCTGTATCAGGCCTAAATCACTTGATTACATGGATTTCATAATTTCCGACCTCAGGATTTTCTCACGCTAAATTGTACTTATCTGCTTTCTTACGTGAGAAAGTAGGGAGTTTAGGTATAACCTTCCATTAAAATTTCATTTTTGCCTTGTTTGATACTTTCACCTGGGTTACCTATTCATTTTTTTGATAAGGTAATGGCAGTTATATTTGCCTAAGAATTGTGTTAGAAAATAGATTGGTTCCTTACCCTAAGATTTAGCCCCTGGTTTACCATGTATATAAATGTTCTAAAAGTCTCGTTCCTGCTCTTGATGCTTGCTTGCATATTTAGCTGTACGCCTTCCTCAGAAGAGCTCATCCACGAGGGTAAAACGTTGCTGGATAATGGCCAACACGAAAGGGCGGTAAAAGTGTTGGAGCTTGCTGTGAAGGAGAATGAAAAGTCGTCTGATGCGTATAATGTGTTAGGGGTAGCGTACTTCGAAATGAAAAATTTTCCTGAAGCGATACAACAATTTGACAAATCATTAGCGCTGGACAGCACCTCTTATATTCCCTATTACAATCGGGCGAACGCCAACAGGGAACAAGGAAAATTTGTGGAAGCCTTAGGTGACTATAGCAAAGCCATCAATCTTAAACCAAATATAAAAGACATCTACCTCAATCGTGGCGTCGTATTTTATACGCTGGAAAGGTATGAACAGGCGTTGGAAGATTTCAATTTTGCCCTCCAGCTAGACCAGAACGACGCTCAGACATATTTTAAGCGTGCTAAAACGGCCATTATGCTCGATAGTATGACGTTGGCAAAGGCTGACCTTGAGCAGACCATAGCCAAACAACCAGATTTTGCCGAAGCATTTTATTGGCTGGGTCTTGCAGAGATAACCCTTGAAGACCAGGCACAGGGGTGCCTGTATTTAAAGCAAGCCCGACAATTGGGTTATAAAGACGCCGCTACTGCTGTAAAGCAATATTGCGAAGAGGAAGCTAAATAGTTATTTTGACGTCAGCAGAAGCATTACATAAGCTGCCACCAATAACCAGGTTTTATAAGCGATTATTGCTGGAATAATAATGAGTTGCAAATGCATAATCACGCATAGAACCACAATAATTACGGATATCCACTTGATCATACTTCTGGTTTTGTTGCTCATGTTTTTTTTTGCTTAAAGGTAGCTTAAATACAGTTCATTTAAATGGTGAATGGTTACAAAACGAACACGCGTAATTGCTACAAATGAATGATAAAAATTGAAATCTTAAAAAGATGTTTAATACAGAAACCGGCAATGATTTACTGAGAGCTAAAGCATTTTTAGAGTCTTCGGAAATTGTAGCAATTCCCACTGAAACCGTTTATGGACTGGCCGCTAATGCCTTGGATGTTTCGGCCGTTGTCAAGGTTTTTCAGGCAAAAAACCGTCCTTCCTTCGATCCCCTGATCGTTCATACCGATAAGCTGGAAAAGGTAAGGTCTTTTGTGCAAGCGTTGCCACCTCAGGCGTCGGTGCTAGCTGAGGCATTTTGGCCGGGGCCACTGACCCTGTTGCTACCAAAAAAGGAGATTGTGCCAGATATCGTAACCTCGGGTTTACCGAATGTGGCTGTAAGGATTCCCGACCATCCTTTGACGCTATCGCTGCTATCTATGCTTTCTTTTCCACTGGCAGCTCCGAGCGCCAATCCCTTCGGTTATGTCAGCCCGACCAAAGCAGGCCATGTGATGGACCAGCTTCAGGGCAAAATCCCTTATATACTCGATGGGGGAGAAAGTACCGTCGGCATTGAGTCGACCATCATAGGCTTCTCAGGTACCGATGTAATCGTGTACAGGCTCGGCGGAATGTCGGTGGAGGCTATAGAGAAGCTGGTAGGTAAAGTAACAATAACATTGCAGTCTTCCTCAAATCCGCAAGCGCCCGGAATGCTAATTAGCCATTATGCGCCGCGAAAGCAAGTGGTGGTAGGCAAAATTAGTGAACTCATCCAGCAATATAATTCGGAGGAAATCGGCATTCTTTCGTTTCGGGAAAGCTATTACGGCATCAATGCAGAACATCAGATGACATTGTCTGCAACTGGCGATATGGAAGAGGCGGCTCGGCATCTTTTTGCATCTTTAAGAAAAATGGATAATTTGCCGATTAAAGTGATCATCACGGAACTGGTTCCGGATCATGGGCTGGGCCGGGCGATTAATGACCGCCTTCGAAGGGCATCAGGTAAGTAATTTTTTGCCAGGGTTATCGCACAAAGCGATCGCTTAATCCGCTATCAGGAAATAATTTTTTAATAAACAATCCATATGAAAACAATAGACGATTATAACTTTGACGGTAAAAAAGCCATCATGCGTGTCGACTTCAACGTGCCTTTGACCGATACATTTGAAGTAGCTGACGATACACGTATTACTGCCGTGGTACCCAGTGTTCAGAAAATCTTAAATGATGGTGGTGCTGTCATTTTAATGTCGCATCTGGGACGTCCTAAAGGTGGGCCTGAAGATAAATTTTCGCTAAAACATATCGTTACTTTCCTTGAAGATGTGTTTAAATCTGATGTAAAATTTGCCGCTGATTGCATAGGAGACGAAGCGAGAGAAAAAGCCGCAGCCCTTCAGCCAGGGGAAATTTTATTGTTAGAAAATCTACGTTTTTATAAAGAGGAAGAAAAGGGCGATGCAACTTTTGCGCAAAAATTAGCAGCGCTGGGCGATGTATATGTCAATGATGCTTTTGGTACAGCCCATCGGGCACATGCCTCTACTGCCATCATAGCGCAGTATTTTGATGATAAGGTTTGCGGATATGTGATGAAAGCAGAACTTGATAACGCAAAAAGGCTACTGGAAAATTTTGAACGACCTTTTACTGCCATTATGGGTGGTGCGAAAATCTCTGATAAAATTATGATTATCGAAAAGCTGTTGGACAAGGTGGATAACCTGATTATTGGCGGTGGCATGTCTTACACTTTCTTTAAAGCAATGGGCGGTAAGGTAGGTAATTCGTTGGTGGAAGAAGATAAGCTCGATTTGGCGAAGGAACTCATCAAGAAGGCAAAAGAGAAAAATGTTGATTTGAAACTTCCTATTGACTCTATTATTACGGATAAATTTGCCAACGATGGGCCAATAGAAGTTGCACAAAACCATAGCATTAAAGACGGCTGGATGGGGCTCGACATAGGTCCTGAGGCAAGAGAGATGTTTGCCAGAACCATCAAGGAATCGAAAACGATTCTTTGGAACGGGCCTATGGGTGTTTTTGAGATGTCCAATTTTGCACAAGGTACTACCGAGGTAGCAGAAGCTGTGGTAGCTGCTACAAGAAGCGGCGCTTTTTCTTTAATTGGTGGTGGCGATTCCGCAGCAGCGGTTAATAGTCTTGGCTATGGGGATGACGTTTCCTATGTATCTACCGGAGGTGGAGCATTGCTTGAATATATGGAGGGTAAAGAACTGCCTGGCGTTAAAGCACTTCAATAATATAAAAAAATGGATGGATTAGAATCGCTAACCATCCTTTTTTTTTTAATTTCTTAAATCATAATAGGTGTTAATCGCGTTGGTATGTGGCAAATCCTAATCGGATCTTCCAACACAAAATAACAAGGATTTTTTGAAGCGTAGGTAATTGAAGAAAATAAACCAAAGCAATAACAAAAAATTCGTATCTTCTTATTTCCTAACTATCCGATTTTTTCTTCTGAAAACGAAATGGTAAATAATGTAGCCGAAAAGCCCCAACAGCACGAGGTTTATCGCTAGGAAAAAAAATTGCCAAACGTACAATGAAGCATCAGGGGATAAAGTTTCCATAATTAATATTGTTAAAATTTCTTATTCTCAAAATACAGGAATTATACTTTTTTCCTATGCACAGGAGCAAAAATATCACTTTTTAAATAGTCTTCCATACTTATCTTGTGCGATCTGGCCATTATCAAGCATAATTTTAATTGAACTTATTAGCGATTCCTTATCGGGGGGACTTACCAAACCAACTAAACTTTCTACATCGATAGGAGCTTTTTCTATTAGACTCAAAATATTTTTTTCATAGAGAGAATGTTCCTGATTAAAGACTTTCTTTTTCGCCAAACATATGTCACATACGCCGCAAGCCCTATAAGAAATCTCATTAAAATAGTCAAGTAATAACAGTGTTCTGCATCGATTTGCATGGTGGGCATATGCTATTACTGCTTCTGCCTTTTCTATGCTTATTTCCTTTCGTTCCTGCAGTTTTTTTTGTTGCAGTGGTAGCTGTGCCGCATCGAGTCGTTGGGTCAAAAAGGTGAGCTGTGGCTTATCTTTTTGCTTATCATAAATAATTACTTCCTGCTGGTGTAAGGCCAAAAGACACTTTTCTACTTCTTGCGAAGTTACCCCTAGTGCCGCTGCTATTTTTTTTTCATGGATGGTATTGAACTGTCCAAACAAGTCCCCACCATACATGCGCAGCATTGCCTTTAGTAATGAATCGTATTTTTCGTTGGCAATCTGGTAGGCATATAATGCCTTGTTATCCAGCAGGATATAGACTCTTGATGGATTAAAAAAGTATTCGTTGAAGTCAATAAATCCTTCCTCCTGCAACTTTTTCAGCGCGTGATAGGTGTCAACTTTAGGAAGTTTGAAGCTATCGGTGAAGGGATCTAGTTCGAAATCATAACTGGCAAATAAACTACTTCCCACCGCAACTTTGAGGTAGTTGGCTAGCGACTGATAAACTTTTTTAAGAAACTCCATTTCTGGATGTGCCTGCGTAACTTTTTTTCGTAAATCTTCAAGGTCAGCGGTATGGATAAGCAACACGGCATAGGCTTTTTTTTCATCTCGCCCGGCCCTGCCTGCCTCCTGATAATACGCTTCCAGCGTTTCAGGTGGATCCATATGTAGTACCAGCCGCACATCAGGTTTGTCGATGCCCATTCCAAAGGCATTGGTAGCAACAATTACCCTGGTCTTATTCTGGATCCAGGCGTCTTGTGCGGCGGTCCTCTGTGCGTTTGTAAGCCCCGCATGATAGTAGCCCGCGTAAATCTGATTTTTATTGAGGAAATTGGCTATCGTTTTGGTTCTTTTCCGGCTCCTTACATAGATAATAGCCGATCCTTGTACCCCTTTTAAAATATGGAGTAGTTTGTTTTCTTTGTTGTCGTCAAAAATTACGGCATAGGACAAGTTGTCCCTGGCGAAGCTTTTCTGATATACCAGCTGATGCTGAAATAGCAGTTTCTCTTGAATGTCTGCTTTTACCGCCTGCGTGGCGGTGGCAGTCAGGGCGATAATATTTACATCCGGTATGAGCGGACGAATTGCAGCTATCTGTAAGTACGGAGGGCGAAAGTCATACCCCCATTGCGAAATGCAGTGGGCTTCATCGACAGCCAGTAAACAGACCTTCATCTTTTTCAAGCGCTCCTGAAATATATCAGTCTGCAACCTTTCAGGGGATACATAAAGAAACTTGATCTGGCCGTAGATGCAATTATCGAGAATTATATCAATTTCCCGCCTGGTCTGACCCGAGAAGAGCATGGCCGCCGCTATACCTCTTTTTTTTAGCTGTTCTACCTGGTCTTTCATCAAAGCGATCAAGGGAGATACCACCAAGCAAATACCTTCCAAACACATGGCAGGAATCTGGAAGCATATGGACTTTCCTCCCCCTGTAGGCAGCAGCGCCAGCGTGTCGTGGCCTTTTAATACAGCAGCGATAATGTCTTCCTGCATCGGCCGGAAGGTATCAAAATTCCAGTATTTTTGAAGAATGACTCTTGGCTGTTCCATCTCTGCTCAGTCAATTCCATTGAATAGCTTCCTTATTCAGAAATGCCGCAATTCCTTTTTTGCAATCATTTCCTGAACGGGCACTGGCATTCATTTCAGCCGCATACTGTAGACCCTCTTCAAGTGACAAATTTTGAACTTCGGCAATCATATTTTTGGTAAAGGACATAGATTCACCGGAGTTATTTTGAATAAGGTGGGTTGCAAAGTTTATGACTTTTTGCTCGAGTGTCGCAGCAGGAACGACGTAGTTGATCAACCCCATAGCAGCCGCTACGTCTGCAGAAAAAAGGTCCCCGGTCAGAAGGATTTCTCTGGCCTTCGCTTCTCCAATTTTTCGAATTAGAAAAACTTTTACCAGGGCAGGAATAAAACCGATTTTCACTTCTGTATAACCGAACTTTGCTTCAGGAGCAGCAAAAGAAAAATCGCAGATGGAAGCCAGTCCGCAGCCTCCAGCTATGGCGTGGCCATGAACCTGGGCAATGACCACTTTTTTTAAGGAATAAATGAGCTGGTACAACGCCTTCAGATGCAATGAATCTTCCAGATTTTCCTCGTAGGTGTTGTTTTGAAGCTGTTGCAATGACTCCAAATCTGCTCCGGCACAGAAAACTTTTCCCTTACTCTTTAACACAATTACTTTTACAAGTGCATCGTCTTCAAAATTTTTAAACGTGGATTTTAGTTCGGAAACCATTTTATAATTCAGCGCATTTCTTTTTTCCGGCCGGTTCAAAATGATATAGCCAATTTTATCTTTTACAGTTGTTTCAATATATTTCATCAGTCATCTTAGGTTGAATCTGCCACTTATCAATGGCCGGATTAATCATTTGGTTACTTAAGTTTCTTTGCTATTATGTCGATTGTCAGCGAGCCGCTATGAGGGATAGAGTGAAAAGCCAAATTTAAACTATCTGCCTCATATCGTAGCTTTTCAGCCACATAATTTTTATTGCTACTATCAATGATAAGCATTTTAAAGGTGAACTTCTGATTTAGCACGCTCAGATCCTTAACGGCATCATCAGAAATTATAAGATAATCTACATCAATTGGTCGATCATGTTTCAATTCTACACCATTTTTGATGAATAAGATTTTTTTTCCCTCAAACACCACGCCTATGTAACGCCGCTTCTCAATGGCAGCGAAGCCTTGAATTTGATTGTCCTCAGTATCTTTTTTCAAGCCCATTTGCAAGCGCGAAGGCTCAATATGGAATGCATATTTACTATGGTCAGCACCGATCAATGAATCCAGTATCATTACGCTTTTATCACCTGCGATAAAATCAGTGGCAGAAGCATTATTTATAGCGTAAAATACAATCTTCCTCTGGTGCTTTACCGCATACACCCTCCTGGCCTGCGAAGACATACCCACTAAAAAGAGCATAAGAAATATAATCCCATAATGCAGCCTCTTAAGATGGAATAATGCAATCAGGCATAATATGGCCAGGAAAAGTAGCATGGTCTGAAAAGAAGAAAGGTAGATATTGTCGATAATATTCCCAGGGATCATCTCCATTCGAAAGACAAAACTATTTAACGTTGAGATAATAAAGTCCAAAATTTGCCCAATAAAAGAGGCTATAATGGAATTGAACGACGTAAATAGCAATAGAAAACCGAGAATAAGGATGATATAAGCAGCAGGTATTACGACCAAATTTGCTACGGCAAAGTATATTGGAAATTGATGAAAGTAATATAAGCCTAAAGGAAAAGTAGCTACCTGAGCAGCAATAGAAACTGCTGTTAGTGCCCACAAAGCGTCGGCCAGTTTATTCTCAAAATATAAAGTGTGGTAAATTTTGGGTTGGAGGTACACAATGCCCATAACGGCTAAAAATGAAAGCTGGAAACCTACACTGAACAACCATAGTGGATTGTAACAAAGTAAAAGAAAGGCTGCCAGCGCCAAAGTATTATAGATATTGGTCTGGCGCGCAATTGATTTTGCGACGATAAAGAGCGAAAACATGGTGACTGCCCGAACCACCGACGGCGAAAATCCGGTTATAAAGGCATACATCCATAGAAACGATAAGGAGAGGAGCACAAGTATTATCTTGCCAGCTTTGTATAGCGTTAACTTACTAAATAACAAAACGATAATGCCATAAACTATGCCTACATGCAGGCCGGAAACAGCGAGAATGTGCATGGCTCCGGCTGCGGCATAGGCACCTTTAATCTCCGTATTCAGCCCTTCCTTTACGCCAAGTACCAGTGCCAAGGCAATGTCGGTGGCCTTTTTATCTTGAAGATTTTCCTGAATGATCATTTTAAATCGGGCTCTAAGCTGCCATCCTTTTCGCCAAAGGCTATTTTCGGTACCGATGTGCCGTATGGCCTCTGGAGCATACACAAAATGCTGCAGATAAATTTTTTGATCAGCAAGATATTTTTTATAATCGAACTCAGCCGGGTTAGCAGGCGTTGGAATTGTTCGTGGGTTGCCTTTAAGCAATAACCTGTCGCCATATCGCAAATCCAGGGTATTGGTTTTTCTGGATTGATAAAGTAATACCTTCCCGTCTGCGGCTTCCCATCTGCCGCTTCTTTTAATCGCGGTAATCTCAACCACTGTTTTAATCGACGACGTCTTTGATTCAGTATTTTCCCTTGCCGTAGCGGTAAAATACTCGATTGTTCCGGTATTTTCAAGAAAATGAGGCTTATCATAAGCTATAAAGAACAGCGTATAATGGTAGCCCATAAGAAGTAAGAGGAGCACCATCAGAAATCCTTGCAATGGATTGGCAGCATGCAGTTGATGCTTTCTGAGGAGAAGAAATAATGCCAGGTACATGCTTAAAGAGATCCAGGAAAGTGGCCACATAAAACTGAAAAAAGGATAATTGTAGGCTAGAAGGATTCCCAGTATCCATGCAAATGCAAATCTTATGAATGGAAATCTGTTCCAGGCTGACACGTTCGTTTTGATTTTCGGGATTGGAATATATTTAAATATACAAAATGTGGAGGAAAATGTAGTTTGGTGGGGTATTGTAATTATACTCAATTATTAACGATTTGCTGAAAAGTACTTAGATCGTATTTAATGGCCGAAACACAAACCTTTTCAGCAGGCGGAGGTTAAACTAACTACCACAGAATATTCTATATGGACATCAGCAATGCCTACAAATTACTTTCCAGCAAGCTTGAAGATTGGTTAGAACAACTTATATTAATACTTCCAAATTTTATTGTTTCGATTTTAATAGTAATTGCATTTTACTTTTTTGCGCGCATCCTCAGGTCTATCTTTTATAGACTTATCCAGCGTGTCTCCCATATCGAAACAATCAATCGGCTGATTGGAACGATCTTATTTTATATTGTTTTAGGCATAGGGGTATTTATAGCTTTGTCGGTATTGAACCTTAATCGTGCGGTGACATCCATACTTGCAGGTGCTGGTATTATCGGATTGGCCTTGGGTTTCGCGTTCCAGGATATTGCCGCCAATTTTATCTCAGGCGTCATGCTTTCCTTTAAAAGACCTTTCGAGCGAGGGCATATTATAGAATCGCAGGATTTTATGGGGGTAGTTGAAAGTATCAATTTACGCACGACGATCCTGAATGCTTTTACGGGTCAGCGAATAATGATTCCCAATAAAGATATATTTCAGAATCCGATGACCAACTATACGGTAAACAACCGGCGACGGGTTGATTTGGAAGTTGGGGTATCCTATGGCGATGATCTGGAAAAGGTGAAGCAAATTACGATTGATGCGGTACGAAGCCTTGAAGGCTTAAATGAGGATGAGAAAGTAACGCTCTTTTATACTGGTTTTGGCGATAGTTCTATCAACTTCACGGTCAGGTTATGGGGAAAAAGTACTGATCAGCCCAGTTATCTAAAATTAAAAAGCGATGCAATTATGGCCATCAAAGCTGCCTATGATAATAATGATATCATGATTCCTTTTCCAATCAGGACATTGGACTTCGGCATCAAAGGAGGTGAGAAGTTGTCAGAAGTTATCAGTATGAATAATTTCAAATCTAAATCTTAAATATTTGCTATACGCTAAGTTATTAATTTTCAATATCTTACACTTCATCGAAACCTGATGAGCTAAAATTCGTTAAACAATTTAGTGAGTTATTTTTTATACTATATTAAGTTATTAAAACTTTAAAATTTTTATTTAAACTCAAAAATTATGAAAACGAGCAATTTTTTTAAAAAAGTATCTTTTTCTTTGGCTTTCGGTGCGGCTATATTATTTACAAGTTGTGACAATACAACCCGTACGGAACAAGCAGCAGATGATGCTGTGATAGTAGACGACGAAGTAGCCGATACTTATGATAATTCGGAACAGACTTTTGAGGCTAGGAGAACTAGCTTAGAAACTGAAATAGAGAATGAAATCAACGAAACCGAAAGGGAAGTTGAACAGTGGAATAAAGATCGCGAAAACGCTACCGCAGAAGCAAGGACTGAAATCGACCGTAACATAGAGGTAAATGAAGCCAGATTGGAAAACATGAGGGAGCATAAAACCAGAGCTGGAGAAGCTACTGAAGAAAACTGGGATGAATTCGAGCGTGAAGTAAGAACTTCTTTCGATAATGCCGGTGATGAACTTGAAAGGATGGGAAACGAAGCTGAAAGAGGTGTAAATGAGATGGAGAAAGACGCCTCTAACGAGATATATAACTAATAGATTTTGTTGAAAATAAAAAGGGGAATGTTACATGGTAACGTTCCCCTTTTTGATTACAAAATCCAGTCTCCCATTTTCAATTTCTTTCCTTTTCAATTTCAATATTGTATCTTTACAATAAGATATTAAATTTTTCACACATGAGAAATCTTAGAATAGCCGTTTTTTTCCTAGTATTAATTGCCTCCGGATGTGGAGGTTCGGTGTCCAGAGAAGATGTTGATAAGCAGGCCAATGAAGCTAAGGAGGAGTTGGAGGAAGCAAAGGAAGAAGTGCAAAAAGCTTATGAATTAAAAATGAAATATGTGGAGCAGGAGAGAAAGAAAATGATTCTTGCTATAGAACAAAGACAGGAAGAAGTGGAGGATGAATTGGAGCGATTACGTGACGTCGCGGAGAAGTCAGGTGAGACTGCTATCGCGGACGTAAGGTCGGCAATTCAAAAAGTAGAGGCTGAGCAACGCGTTTTAGGAGAAAAGCTCGAACAGGTGAAGCAAGTTTCCCGTAGTAGCTGGGATGATGTGAGTACAGAGATAAGTCAGTCTATAGAGCAAATCAAAGTCCAGATTGATAGCGTTATTCAGGATATCAAGCCCGTTGAAGCGTTAAGAGATGAAATACCTACTATTACAGCTGCTGACAGAAAGGAGTAGGTCGAGAGGTACCACACCGATGAACAGCCTAAAGATCTTGGAGAGATGAATTAAGCAGGCGTTTCTACGTTGCTTTTACCATCTTATAATGCTGGATATCGCATTCCTCAAACATATCACCTTCTTTTCTAAAACCGAATTTCTGATATAAGGGTACTGCATCAATTTGAGCATGTAGATAATGCTTCTTTTCCTTCAAGCCCGGGTCTTCAGCAATATCTTCTAACACTTTTTTTACAAGCGCACTGCCCACGCCCTGGCTCCTAAATTCCTTCAATACAGCAAACCGCTCAAGCTTTACTCCCTCGGTAGTTACCCGCCATCGGGCGGCACCGCAAGGTTTATCGTCAGGAGTTATTGCAAGAAAATGAAAAGAGACCACCTCAAACTGGTCTATTTCTTCATCAATAGGCACTTTTTGTTCGTCTACAAAAACTTCCTTTCTAATTTCATAAGCAGCAGCTTGCTGTTCTTGAGAGGCGATTTTCACAACATGAATTCTCATATTTCTTATTTTGCAGCGTCAGAAATGTCATATGCATTGATGATGTCTTTTACCAATTTGTGGCGCACCACATCGGTAGCATCCAGGGTCACAAAACCTATGCCTTTTATATCTTTTAGAATATGAAGTGCATCAACCAGGCCTGACTGTTGCCTTTTAGGAAGGTCGATCTGAGATTTGTCTCCGGTGACAATCACTTTGGAGTGAGGTCCCATCCTGGTGAGGAACATCTTTATTTGCATCGTTGTAGTATTTTGCGCTTCATCAAGAAGAATGAAGGCATTGTGCAGGGTTCGGCCCCGCATATAAGCAAGGGGGGCAATTTCAATAATTCTGTTTTCCTGGTAGTAGCGCAGCTTTTCAGCCGGCACCATGTCGTCCAACGCATCATAAATGGGGCGGAGGTATGGGTCAATCTTCTCTTTAAGATCGCCAGGGAGAAAGCCGAGATTTTCGCCAGCTTCAACGGCTGGTCTGGTAATAATTATCTTTTTTACCTCTTTGTTTTTCAATGCCCGTACAGCTAGTGCCACAGAAATATACGTTTTACCAGTTCCTGCCGGCCCGATAGCAAAAACCAGGTCGTTTTGCATGGCCGATTCCACAAGCAATTTTTGATTGGCTGTTTTTGGCTTAATTTTGAAACCCTTGGTGCCATAAATCAGCGTATCATCCATGCCTTCCTGCACCACAAGTTCATCATCTACCTTTAGATAGGTTTGTACATTGTCTTCTGTTATTTTCCCATACTTATGGTAGTGCTCCAGAAGGGCGTTCATGATATCGTTAATTTTTATAATCTCAGGGGTTGTACCTTTGATCCTGATCTCATTTCCGCGGGAAATGATTTTGCTTTGGGGGAAAGCAGAGGCAACTTCTTTAATATTTTTATTTTCTACTCCTAAAAAATCTATGAGCGAAACATTTTCTAAGGTAATTACTTTTTCTACCAATCGCTTATTATTAAATGAGATCTAGTTTATTTTAGTGGCCAAAAATTATTTACTTTGCCGTAGATACGCTACAAAAATACATAAATTTCCTTCCTTTTTTATGGCTCTTATCACTTTTATATCAGATTTTGGAAATGTCGATCATTATGTAGCTGCGGTTAAAGCCAGATTATTTTCGATTAATGCTGTCCAACAAGTGATAGATATCAGCCACCATATAGAACGTTACGACGTGGCTCACGGTTCGTTTGTTCTTAAGTCTGTCTTCAAAGAATTTCCCGTCGGCACCGTTCATCTTTGTGCTATCAATTCTTTCAACCAGAAGGGCGAGCCATATATTGCCGTTAAACTGGAAAATCATTTTTTTGTTGGGGCAGATAACGGATTATTTAGCCTTATCACCGAATCTGACCCGGAAGAAATCATCGAATTGGAAGCTATTAATCGGGAAACGGCTTTTCCTGCCAAAGATATTTTCGCCATGGCCGCTGCCCGGCTTGCACAAGGCGTACCGTTAGCCACGTTGGGAAAGCCGCTTTCCGAAATTAAGAAAATGATTGGCAGGAAGGTTCGTGCTACTAAAAGACAAATTGCCGGCCATGTTATTCGCGTAGACCATTACGGGAATCTGATTACTAATATTGAAAAGGATGTATTTGATATTTTAAGGAAAGGGAATACATTTTCTATTATTTTTGCGCGGGAGGCTCTCAGAAACATCACCGAAACATATGATCATAGTGAGGGTGGCGATTGCTTCGTGATCTTCAATAGCCTGGGATTACTGGAAATCGGCATTAACAAGGGAAATGCAGCAGAGCTGCTTGGGATGGGTTATGATAGTCCCGTCACCATCAACTTCCATATAGAAGACGTTTAACAGAAAATAATTATGCTAATCAGAGTTGTAAGAATGACCTTTCAGCCAGATAAGGTGCAGGATTTTTTGATCGTTTTTAATCAATCCAAATCAAATATTCGAAATTTCAAGGGGTGCCTGCACCTTGAATTAAGACAGGATTACCATCAGGATCATATTTATTTTACCTATAGCCATTGGAAAGATAGCCAAGCCCTTGATGCATATAGAAATTCCCCCCTTTTTCGAAGCGTATGGAAGGATACCAAAGTATTGTTCCGGGAAAAAGCAACAGCATTTTCAATGAAAAATATTGATGAGGTTGTGCTTTAAACCCTTTAAATGGATCAACCAACGTCAGTTATTCTGCTAATTCTCATTGATCACAAAATATTGCAAATGCTTTTATTGCTTCTTATCGAATCTTTCAATAAGTTTGCAACCCTAAATAAATGCTGTTTAGAAAGCCCGGATGGCGGAATTGGTAGACGCGTTGGTCTCAAACACCAATAACTTCACGGTTGTGCCGGTTCGACCCCGGCTCCGGGTACTTTTAAAGCCTGTAAATCTAATGATTTACAGGCTTTTGTGTTTTTATTTGTGGCCAAGCATCAATAATACTTCATCCCGCCTGTGACCAAATGGAGAGTTATTGATGTCAATAGTAAGATAGTTGTTGAACCCAATTTTGATGAGTCAGTTAATATCATGAAGCAAGGAAGCGAAATTTGGCTGATGCAATACGATGATGAAAAAAAGGATTGGGATAGGATAGAAAAAATAAAGCATTACTGTCGATAAAAATCCCTAGGCTAAATAAGCTTTTTACGACGGACATTTGAAACCGATACTTTTAAAGGAATTAACAATGGCCGAGTCTACGGATTTAAGCTAATCGTTGCGCGTCATGTCAGGGAAGAAATACCAACAATCAGCAGATAATAGATTTCTGTTTTAAAAAAAGAAATACCGATACTTTTCCCCATACAAGAGGTTTTAAAGATGATAGACTTGAGTCGGTGAAGGCTTGCATACGCCTTCAAACCTATTGGATGAACTATCCCGGGGAACAAATCAGAAAGTTGCTTTTGAACATAATGGCATCGAAAAAGCTTTATGTTTCGAAAGGTACCGTAGTGAAAACATGGCGAAAAGGGATTGGAAAGTAAATTGAGCAAATGATCTACCTTTTGGCATACATTACCATCTAACGAGAAATTATATTCCTAATATGACTGACTTGAAAAAAATAAAAAGTAAACTTTCTAAAATCGTCGTTGTAGGAACCTCGGCAGGAGGTTTAAAAGCATTAGTAAAGTTAATCAGCCTATTACAGAAGGATTTTCCAGCGCCTATTCTTATCGTTCAACACATTTCTCCCGATGCTACGGGAAGTGTACTTTTAGATAAGCTGAATAAGTTGAATAAACTTATTTGTTTACATGCTGAAACTGGAACGGAACTCAAAAATGGTCATTTATATCTGGCACCATCAGATCACCATTTAATGGTAGCTGAAGATGAAACAATTTTGATAACCAAAGGAGCACAGGAAAACCGTTCCCGTCCTGGAATTGATCCGTTGTTTCGGTCGGCTGCAGTGGCTTTTGGCAACAGGGTCATCGGAATTATACTTACAGGATATTTGGATGATGGAACTGCCGGCTTAGCTGCAATTAAAAGATGCGGGGGCATCTGTATTGTTCAGGATCCGGCAGAAGCAGAGTATCCTGATATGCCCAGAAATGCATTAAATCAGGTTAAAATTGATTTTTGTATTCCTATTGCAGAGATGAGTGGTTTGCTTGATAGGCTCATTTCTACAAAAACAGGAAAACGTAAGGCAATACCCAAAGATATTTTAATAGAATCAGAAATAGCTATGCGGGTTCTAAGCGATCTGGACTCGGTAAACGCCCTAGGTCAGCAAGTGCCGTTTAACTGCCCTGGTTGCGGCGGCGTTCTCTGGGAAATGGCCAAGGGTTCGACATCGCGATATCGCTGCCACACAGGACATGCTTATACAACATCGTCTTTACTGGCAGATCAAACCATGAAGATCGAAGAAACGATGTGGATCGCGCTGAGAATGTTTGAGGAACGAAAAAATTTGCTGACAACTATGGGTAGGGAATCCAGAGGCGCATCCTCTCAAGCTGCACTGCAAAGAGCTGAAATATCTCAGGTGCACATAGATCGTATAAGGGCAATATTATTAGCAGATGGTAAAGGTACTACTCATGACATGCCTCAATAATTATAAAAGATTTTGAAGCGGTAAGGCGACATTCTTTGCGATTATGCAACGGTGAGGAGATCCTACCAATCCATACCATCATAGTGAGCCTTAATTTTTTTCCGAATTTCAGATATAAAATAAAGCCTGAGATAGTATTTAGGGCTTAATTTCTACTTTCCAAAATTAAGCTGGAATATATTTGAACCGTAATGTGCCAAAAACTTTCCAAAAACCCTCTTTATTAATAAGGGCTAAAGATTTCAATCGGAAATAATCAATGACAGGTCTGAAGACGAACGCGTATATGAATCCAAGAAACATTAAATACCCTACCGACATATAGTCATAGATATAAAAGCCAACGATTGCTGCTATTGGTACTAATGTTACTAAGTGATATACCCAAAGACTTTTCATAAACAGCTAATAAATAACTTACTGCGTAGTTGCAAGTCCAGCACAACAAGACTTACGGCAGGTGGTTTATAATCTCAAATAAACCGTAAAAGTATTCCCCTCGCCCACCTGACTAATTTACCACGATTTTTCCTCCATTATCTTCAATAATTCTTTTTACAATTTGAGGCCAATTCCTGAACCTTCTTCATGGGTATGCATTCTCTTAAACGTTGACAATTACTCCCTTGCTGCTTTACCTCAGCAATTGTAGATCTTAATTAAAAAAACCAGTTCTTATACTTTGGCCGGATAATTATGTAAACAAAGTTAATAATCCTTTGTTTCCTGATTCTAACTGGTCTCTTTTTTGCAAATTAGCATCAATATTTTTCGACCTTTCATTATAATAGGGGACACTTTTATGGATTCCATTGGGAAAATAACGCAACTTGAAAATCTAAATAATACGCTAAAAGAAGAAATAAAGAGCTTACGGTCAAAAATTGAAAAACAAGTTGTCATTGAAAAGGAGTATAAAGAGAGCCAAGAGCGTTATAGGGCAATTTTTGAGCAATCAAAATTTGGAAACAAAATCATCAATTCGCACCGAAAGATTATTGAAGTAAATAAAACTTTGGCGGGAATGTTGGGATATTTAAAGGATGAATTAGAAGGTTCAAAAATTTTGGAATATGCCCATCCTGAACATAGAAATCAATGGATGCAATTACAGGACAATTTATGGAAAAAAAAGATTCCTTCCTTTCAAATAGATGCAAAGTTAATTAAAAAGAATGGGTCTCCCCTATGGTGTCATGTAACTTCTATACTATTTGAAGATGGCAATAGTACGTTAGGCTATACAATTATTGAAGATATTACTGAAAGAAAGGAAATTGAAGCAAAGCTCGAAAAGCATACGACTGCAATTAACAACGAATTAGATAGCTTCATTTACACAGCATCCCATGATTTAAAGGCTCCTATTGTAAATATTGAGGGGCTGATGAAAGCCTTAATTAACAATTTGACTACCAACTTCTTAATTGATGAACAATCAAAAAAAATATTTTCTTTAATTGGAGTTTCCATTGAGAAATTTAAATCAACTATAGCTCACGTTGTTGAAATTTCAAAAGTGGAGAAAGAGAAAGACGATACTGTTGAATTGGTTTTCATAGATAAGCTAATAGATGAAGTTTATGAGGTTTTGGGGCCACTTATAGGTGAAAGTCCAATTACTTTAAATAAGGATTTAGAGATAGGGGAAATAAGATTTCCGAGAGAAACCCTTAAAAGGATCTTTTATAATCTCTTATCTAATGCGATCAAATATTCTTTTAATGAAAGAAATCCTAAAATTACAATTACGTCACAAAGACAAAATAATTTTATCGTAATTGAAGTGAAGGATAATGGGCTAGGCATTTCGGAAAACCATCAACTAAAGCTTTTTACCATGTTTAAGCGATTTTATACGGGGGTAGAAGGAACGGGTATAGGGCTTTACATTACAAAAAGAATTGTTGAGAATGCAGGTGGTCGTATAGAGGTAGAAAGTAAGCTAAACGAAGGATCTATATTTAGAATCTTTTTGCCAGAAAACTCCGAAAAGGCAAATCTTCGATCAGAAAACATAGGATTGAAAGAAGAAATATCTGATTTAATAAATTATCAGGTTGCTTACGAGAAAAAAGTCGAAGAATATCTTAAAATCGAACAGCAACATAAACAGAGCCAGGTACGGTTTAAAACTATCTTTCAAAAGTCACTCCTGGGAAAAAAGATTTTGGGCAGAGACTTAAATATTCAGAATGTAAATGATGCCTTTGTAGCTATGTTGGGCTATTCTGATAAAAACGATATTTTAAACAGGAAAATACTTGAATTTGCACATTCCGATTATATCAAGGACTGGCAGCACCTACAAAGCAAACTCTGGAAAGAAGAAATATATTCCTTTTCTCTGGACACATGCCTTGTAAAAAAAGACGGAACAATGTTCTGTTGCCATGTAAACTCTATCCTTTTTGAGGACGAAGGCAGAAAATTAGGCTACACTATTATAAATGAGAGAAAAATACTTGAGGAGAAATAGAACGGATTCACCAAAACCAGCAAATGATAATGTATATGGTAGCCTATGAATTAAAAAGCCCTTTGAAACCATAACAAGCACTCAAAAGCGTATTACTTCAAAAGTATGAATGTTTTCCTTCGATTTCTCCATTATAAAAAAATTGTTAGGGCGTACCCCAAGCGACGCAAGGGTTCGCGCTATCTGCTCCAAGTCCGCACACGCACAAACATACACACTTCTGGCTTTCCGCTTCTATTCCTCGCGAATTTACTAAGTGGATTTTAAAAGTAAATCCTTCTCCTAATTTACTATCTAATTCGATTTTACCAGCAGTATTATCTACAATTCTTTTTACGATGGCCATTCCTACACCCGTCCCCTCCACATGATCATGGAGCCGTTGGTACATAAGGAAAACTTTATTTTTATCTTCTTCTTTAATCCCTAATCCATTGTCCTGTACTTTCAATAATTTATAATTACCTGTTTTTTCAGTCTCAACAATTATTTTGATTTTTCGGTCAGCAGACCGATATCTAGCATAGCTTCATTTACTTCAATAATACTTAAGTTCGGAGTTAGAATTTTATTGCCAAGATGAGACTTGTCAAAAACGGTTTGAAAACGAATCTTACTTTGTTTATACAGTTTTGCAAGTGCCTCATTAGCTTATACTATTTGTGTAAATTAAATTAAGAGTATCGATAGCTTGTATTATGTTTATTAATAATCCGATTCGTTCTTAAAAAAGATTATGGTAGATCGTAAATGCAATATCGCAACAAAGCAACAATTGGCAATTAATTTTGCCGAATCCATACCCACCACTGATAGAAGATGGAAATTGAAGGGCTGTTGTTTGAGCCCATCTTTGTTAATCGAACCGAGGTTAAAAGGAAAAAATATCTGACGTTTCCAATGATGATTATTTAGAATATGTGGCTTTATAAATCTAAACACAAACTAGCTATGGAAAATCAATCATTCTCAAAAATCATTCTAACAGACTATTAAGCAAGAACAAATACAAGATAATGCTGCATAAGCCAATAGAAAGTGACCCAAAAATTTAGTTGTTTAAATAAAAATCATGCGATACCCTGATAGAAATAAACCTTAAATTCACTTCCTTCATTTTCTTCGCTTTCAAACTCTATTTTTCCACCATAATTTTCAATAGTTCTTTTAATGATATATAGGCCTATTCCGGTACCTTCTACATGGGTATGTAATCTCTTGAACATGTGAAAAAGTTTAGAATGGTACTTTTTGTTTATTCCCAACCCATTATCTTTTACAACTAAAACCACATATTCTGCTTCCTGGTAGGTTTTAATTTCTAATTGTAAAGGCCTTTCAGGCGATCTATATTTTACGGCATTTGTTACTAAATTATAAATAATACTCCGAATATTCTTCATTGACCCCATGACCGTCCGGGACTGAAGGTCTTGTATAATCGTTGGTTTTGTGGCATTGAAATTTTCACTAAGATCTAATAATACTTCCTCAATAACCTCCTGAAAAGAAATAGGGTCCATCTTTTGATTCAGGTTTTTTTGCGCTTTGGTAATCTCTGCAAGATCAGCTATAGTTTTTTTGAACTTAATGATAGACAGTCCTATCATATCCATCAACTTTTTTTCGTTCGGTTCTAATCGCTGGTCAAGTAATCTATTCAACATTGTGGTCAACCCTTCGATATTGGAAATAGGTGATTTCAGGTCATGGGAGGCTGTATAAATAAAGTTATCGAGGTCAATATTGGTTCTTTTAAGTTCAGTATTTTTTACTTTAAGTTCTTCTTCACTGGCTAGAAGGTCCTTGGTACGTTCGTTGACTCTTCGTTCAAGTTCATTGTTCATTTTAATAAGCTGCTCCTCCGTGCTTTGAAGTTCTTCCAATGCCTGGGCAAGTTCTTTATTTTTTTCATAGACTTCCCTTTGCGTTACCTTTTGTTCTTTATTGGCATTTTCCAATTCTATCGTACGTTCTTTCACCTTTTGCTCTAAATTTTTATTGAACGCGCTCAAAGCCCGATTTTGCTCCTGGATCTGCTCAAGCATATGGTTAAAGGCATCATTAAGATAGCCGACTTCATCTTTGCCCCCTTCGGTTGCCCTTACTGAATAGTCCTGACGATCGGAGATGGCTTTGGCTGTTTCGGCTAGGGAAAGAATAGGTTTTGAAATACTTTTCTGAAGAATTTTAGAAAGTAAATATGCCAGCAGCGACGACAGACTTACCACTAAAATAACAATGATGCCATAAAGACGGAGCCGTTCATCCATCGCTTTTAAGTCTGATTTTAGAAATAAGGTACCAAGTCGCCTGGTTCCCTGAACGACCGGTTGGGAACCTTCCAGATGGGAATCAGTGAAGTTATATCCTTCAGATTTTGGGATGACTTGAAGGCTCTCCAAGCTAAGGTTTTGAGGATAAGCGGAAAAAGGATTTCCCCCCACATCATAAAGTATAGCCTCTACAATATGGTCGTGAGCTATAAGCGCAGACAATATTTCCCTGGCTTCTTCAGGACTATCAAAAGCCAGTGCAGCCGTACTATTTGCAGCGATGATTTCTCCAAGGATGGAAAGCTCCTGTACCGTAGACTGTCGGAACGTATGAAGCTCATAAATAAAAAATGCTGTACAGGTCAATATCAATACCGCGCCGCTGGTCATCAGAATAACCGACATTAGTTTTTTTTGTATAGGTAGATCTTTAAAAAACATAGGCTATTTCTTTTTTTCGACGGTAACAATTTCAGCCAGGTTCAAAAGCTTTGAACTAATTGTCAAATCTGCAGCTTTAGCAGCATTTGGATTGATTTGAAATCGTATTTTCCTGTTTACATTCATGAACCTGATCATTCCTCCATGATGTATAAGGTTCTCAGAATCACTTACGATAAGAAGGCTTTTTCCCTTCAATGGTTCCAGGATAGCTTCCGGTACATCCGTTTTTGCCAAATTGACAAACAAAATGTGGCAATCTTTTACCTCCTCAGCATTGCTAAAGCGGTGAACGACCATCGGCCGCCCATTTTTTTTCTCACCTGATACTATCTCATCTAAGTAAGTTCCAAAGGGGTTTTTTCCCAGTATGCCAATAACAAAGGGTGTGTCAGTGGTAGAAAAAGCATGGGCAGGCCACTCTACAAACTGCGTGAAATTAAATAGAAAAATCGCTTTTACCTGGGTTTCAGTCACAGGAGGTGTTTGTGCCGATACTGACGTTACCGAACAGGTCAGCATTAACACAGATAAAATTTGAAACATCAATGTTTTTAAAACCTGCATGAGACCCTTCCATAAATATTGCGAGGAATTTCTATTCTCCACTCTTTGTGCCTGTCTTCCCATAGGTTTTGGCCTACGACCGAAAACTCCAATTGCCTGAACAGCCAGGCTAGGCGCACATCAAAAGTAAAATAATCAGGAGCAAGACCAGCAAGTTCTCCAATATGGCGGGATGTAACATCAAACTGGAAATTTCCAGGCAGATCGAGAATAGATTGGACTAATATCTGACTTTGGGCATCATATCCTAAGATGGAATGGTCAAAAGTGCGGCCCGGCTTGCTCCGAAGATCTTTATCAAAATAAGTATAGCCACCACGTACCCTCCAATGCTTCAGGACCTGATAGGTGCCCGATAATTCTGCTCCCCATGAAGTTCCTTCCGTTCCATTTTGAATTTGATAAATCTGGGTACCAGGAAGTGGCTCAACGCTATAAAGGTCGTCGTATTGGTTATAAAATGTTGCAAGAGAGAGTCGCAGTTTTGAGCTTGGCTGAACCCTGTAGCCCAACTCATAGGCCACTACTTTTTCAGATATAAAATTCGGCCCACCTGCCACATGCGGTCGATCGGGCGGGACCGGGATGGTAGGAATAAAATAGTCCACATCGATCCTGCTTGGCGTACGCACCGCCCGAGATATAGCACCCCAAAGGGTGTGTTGCTGATTGGGTGTCCATGCCAGCCGCGCACTGGGCTGAAGTTCAAATTTTGTAAATACATTGTGCAGTATTTTTGTTCCAAGCGTCA
>LXQK01000218.1 GCA_001683905.1 Marivirga sp. ANT-B6 | reverse complement strand
TAACCTTTGCAATTCTCTCCATATTGTCTATCACCTGCTGTCGCTTATATGCTAGCTGCAGATCGTAGGTGATATGTTGCCATTTGCAGCCACCACACATGTCATAATGGATGCAAAATGGCGCTTGCCGATCTTTTGAATATTGGTGGAACCGCAGCGGTTTTCCCTCCATGAACTTCTTTTTCTTCATAGTCACCTGCAGGTCTACCACATCGCCTGGCGCCACATCTTCGACAAAAATCACCTGATTTTCGTGCCTGGCAATACATTTTCCCTCTGCCGCTATTCCTGTTATCGTTACCTTTTCTATTACCTGACTTTTCTGCTTTTGGCCCATAGTATGCTTTCAATCTGCAAAATTAATAAAATGTTATGGATATCCGGCCAGATCCTGCAATTTGATGATCCATGCGTTAATAACTCATGCTAAGCACATTTGATTTAAGGAAGTTGAGAGGGGTATAAGCCTTCTCAGCGTTGTTAAAAGCACGATTATTATTTTCCGTTGCTGAAATCTTAAAAATTTCTGCGCCTGACCCTAGCGGGGTCAAACGGTCATTAGCCACGGGGTTTGGCATAGCCATGCCTTTGGCGCAACCCCTGGTTAATGAACGTTAGGATGTATTTTTGGCGGAATTTTTGCCTTTTGAAGCAAAAATTGTGACAAAACGGATGCTGCGAAACTTGCGATAATAAATAATGCTCTCCGTGGTTTTAGAGGAAAAACCGATAACCTCATGTTATTGATATCTTGTATTTCCCACCATTCCTTCATATGTAATATTTGAGATGAGAATCCATAAATTCTAAAATTTTAATGCTATCTTAATGCCCTCGATTTGATAAGCTATTTTTTCTCTTTTAGTGAAAAAGTAACATGATTGTTTAATGCTTTTCATCCGGAACTTAAAAAGGCCCATATGCGTGCAAAATTACTCCTTGTTGTCTTTTGTCTGATTTTAAGTAGCCTGGCTTCCCATGCTACCCATATTGTGGGTGGCGAGTTTGAGCTTGTTCATTTGAATAATTTCAATTACCGCCTCAGCCTTATCCAGTATTTTGATGACATCAATGGTAATCCCCTGATCAAACAGCAGGATTTAAGTGTGTTGGTGTATATTTATAGAAAACGTGATGATATGCTCGTCCGAACCATCACTTTGCCTCGGATTAGCATTACGGATGTAAGCTATACCAATATCAATTGTACGATAGGTTCGCTCAAAACCAGTAAGCTGATTTATGCCTCAAATATAACTTTGTCTGCTGATCACTATGGTGATCCTGAAGGATATTATATTGTTTGGGAAAGGTGCTGCCGAAACGGGACCATCACTAATATCACCAATCCAGGTACAACGGGTCAGACTTTTTATCTGGAATTTCCACCAGTTGTCAAGGATGATTCGCCCTTTATCAATTCATCACCGGTGTTGTTTCCGCCCCTTAGCGATTATGCTTGTGTCAATCAACCTTATTATGTGGATTTTAATGGCACCGACCCCGATGGCGACTCTGTCGTTTACAAACTGGTGACGCCATTGAATACATCAGACTTACAGGGTGGCCCCAATGGTACACCCAATGCCCTCCCTACACCGAGTCCGGCACCGCATGCGCCAATTACATGGGTATCAGGTATCGGACTTAACAATATTATTCCAGGAAGCCCGACATTACAGATCAATAAGGCCGGCCTGCTCACTGTAACGCCTAATAGGCGAGGATTATACGTATTTTCTGTGCTGGCTGAAGAATATCGGGATCGAAAAAAGATAGGGGAGGTAAGGCGCGATTTTCAGATGTTGGTGATAGATTGCCCGCCGCCCGGCGTAGCGCCTCAGGTTCAGGTGAAATTACCCAATAGCAATGTGTTCTATAGCGAATCGGAAACTATTACGTTTGGTAAGGATGATCCTAAATGTATTAAAATGCTCGTCACAGATAAAGATGGACGGGAAAATATAAGACTTAAAGCTATTCCGGTAAATTTTTCTGCTGACCTCGGCGGATTGTTTACTGTGTCACAAGGATTTATTGAGAATGCCTCCGATACATTAGAATTTGAAGTGTGTTTTCCGCAGTGTCCTTTTATTGCAAATAAACCCTATATTGTCGACCTGATTGCCATGGATAATACCTGCAGCCTTCCGCTGGCAGATACCATTCGGGTAACCGTTTTTGTCGAACCACCGGTGAACGAATCACCTCGGTTTACCTCCCCAAACATTCGTACGCTATCCGCTTCGTTAATGGTAGGCGAAACCTTTAATTTGCCCATCAATGCTCGCGATGGCGACAATGATTTTATGACGCTGGAGGTGCTGTCCTGGGGATTTACTTTAGAAGATTATGGCATGAAATTAACGAAGTTGATCGACCAGGAAGGGCAGCTCGACCATAGCTTTAAGTTTACCGCCGATTGTAACAAGTACGACTTTTCAACCCGTCAGTCATTCCCCTTTACATTTATTGTCAAAGACCTGGATGATTGTAACTTTGGAAATCCCGACACTTTACTTCTCAACCTAAATCTTATTTTTCCCTCTAATAATATTCCCGTCGTATCCATTCCATCGCTACAGAATTTGGAGATTACCGCAAGGATTGGTACCACGTTAGTTTTCGATGTGTTGAGCAAGGACGCGGACAACGATATGATCAACCTGAAGGGTTTTGGAAAAGACTTTGACCTTGTTCTATCCGGTGCTGAGTTTCCTGCCACCAGCGGCACTGGAGCGACTCAGTCTACCTTTACCTGGCCACTTATTTGCGAGAAATTTAATCTTACCGTTAAAGATGAATACGAATTTCTATTCGTCTCAGAAGATTTAGGATCCTGCAAGGGGATAAATAAAGATACCTTAAGGCTTAAAGTGAAGATATTGCCGCCCTTAAATGATAAACCCGTAGTATCGATCAATGATCTGGCGAACACAAGTATCACCTTGCTGACCGGAAGTACATTAGATCTGGAGGTCATTGGCTATGATCAGGACAATGATTTTATTACGTTGGAACTTGTGGAAGTGAACGAAAAAGCTGTGAAGCTAAGTTACCATTTTGAGCCGGTCAATGGCATAGGATTGGTAAGGTCAAGGCTACAATGGACACCCGAGTGTAGCATTTTAGATAAAAACTCCGTTGATAACAGGTTTGAATTTACTTTTGTGGTAAAGGATAATAAATGTGTAAATAGAAAAGCAGACACTTTAAAGCTTGAGGTGATGATTGAGGATATTCCAGCAGACTATGAAGCTGCCCAATTTTACAATTTTTTTTCGCCTAATGGCGATGCGTTAAATCCGACTTTTATTGTAAAAGATCTACCTGAAGATAATTGCTTCAGCCAGTTCATCGGGGTTTTTGTGTACGACCGGTATGGAAAACTTGTTTTTCAGTCCCCCGAAAGAGATTTTCAATGGGATGGTAGAGGAGCTGCAAATGGCGTATACTATTACCATGTCAGATATACACAGCATGACTTTAAAGGCTGGGTGCATCTTGTTTACTGACCATTTTTCTTGTACCCAAATCAGGATAGAGTTATGAAAATTTATTGATGTGAATATGTAAGATTCTCGCCATGAATTTGTTATTGACTAAGTTATCTTGGATTTCTTTTTAAAAAATTTAAGGATAAGCTGATTGCACTTTGCTTTAAGTGAAAAATACACATAGTTTTACTTCAATATGGGGCAGAAGTTATTGTTCATCCTTTGGGTTGCCTTGTTGCTTTCTGCGGAAGTTTTTTGTCAGGCTAGGGCACCGAAATATAGCAACGAGTTCCTCTCTGTAGGGGTGGGGGCAAGGGGGCTGGCTATGTCCAATACCCAGGCTGCGCATGTTTCAGACGTCACTTCTACCTACTACAATCCTGCTGGCTTGTTGGGTATTAAAGATAAATATCAATTTTCTCTGATGCACGCAGAATACTTTGCTGGTATAGCCAAGTATGATTATGCAGGGTTTGCTACACCTGTCGACAGTATGAGCCATCTGGCGGTTTCGGTTATCAGGTTTGCGGTCGATGATATACCAGATACACGCTTTTTGTACGATGCCAATGGCGCCATCAACTACGACAATATTCGATTTTTTTCTGCCGCAGATTATGCTTTCATGCTTTCCTATGCACGAAAATTAAGGCAGGTGCCAGGGCTGGACCTGGGTGCTAATTTTAAGATCGTACATCGAAGCGTTGGCAATTTTGCAAATGCCTGGGGCTTTGGGTTAGATGCCGGAGCGCAATATAGGCGGAATAAGTGGCAATTTGGCGTAATGCTGCGTGACATTACAGGGACTTTTAATGCATGGTCGCACAATTCCGAACTGGTTATAGACGTATACACTCAAACAGGAAACGAAATACCTGAAAATTCTGTAGAAATAACTTTACCAAAGGCCATATTGGGAATTGCACGTCGTTTCCAGCTTAAGGAGAAAATCGGTTTATTGACAGCTTTAGACTTGGATTTTACTTTTGATGGGAAAAGAAATGTTCCGGTTAGCGGTGATCTTGCTTCATTAGATCCCCATATAGGCCTGGAAATCGACTATAATAAAATTGTTTTTCTTCGTTCTGGCTTAGGAAAAATACAACAAATTAAGACATTCGATCAGTCTAGGGAAACTATTTTTCAGCTTGATTTTGGTGTTGGAATCCATATCAAAAAGATCACCATCGATTATGCTTTGACAGACCTGGGAGATCAATCTGATGCCTTATATTCTCATGTTTTTTCCATTAAAGCAGGGTTAAACTAAAATGGTGGGAATATTAAAATTTCGTCAAAGCATTGTGCCGAAGCATGGCTCTTCGACAATTAGCTCAGGCCTATCAGTGCAGTTTATAAGCATTAATAAATATTTGCCGTCCAAGAGATTGATCGCAGCGCGGTTTTTGCGCAGTATTTATAGAACCTTCTTTACCTTAACGCTTGTCGTCTTTTCCTCCATAGCAGCATTTTCCCAAATCTATAGCAACGAGTGGATCGACTTTAACCAATCTTATTTTAAAATTAAGACTGCCGAGGACGGAATGTATCGAATTACCTATGACAATCTTGTGGAGGCAGGGTTTCCTGTAGGGCTTGTCGACGCCCGCAAAATTCAAATATTTCACCGGGGTAAAGAACAAGCAATACATGTGCAGGGTCAGGAGGATGCACGGATCAATCCAACAGATTTCATCGATTTCTATGGCAAGAGAAATGATGGAACATCTGATACGCCCTTATATATAACGCCTGAGGCACAGCCACATACCTATTATAATTTGTATTCAGACACCACGGCCTACTTCCTTACCTGGAAATTAAACAACGAAACAGGGAAAAGAATAAGCACATTTACTGAAGCGAATGTTGGAGGGATGGCCCCGGAGGCTTATCATCTTGCAGAAATTATTCGACTTTTTACAACTGATTATTCCGCAGGTGCCAGTTATCCGGAGGGAACGTCGCAAGATAATTTAATATCGGAGTTTGACAGAGGTGAAGGGTGGACGGGCCAACGTATTAGAAAAGGTCAGTCTGCAGACTTTACCCTCAGCGGAGTGGATAACAGGTATACAGCTGGGCCTTTACCAAAGTTGGAAGTTTTACTTGCTGGTCGGAATAGCCGGCCTCATCAGGTATCCGTACAGGTGGGGGCATCATTGGCCACATTACGAACCCTTAAAGATGTACAGTTCGACTACAATAGAAATCTATTGGTCACCGAATCGCTCCTTTGGTCCGATATTTCTCCGTCAGGCGGACTATCGGTCAGAGTACTGGTAAACGGCTTTAATAATGAAGATGCAGACTTCGTCTCCGTTTCCTTGATCAAATTGACGTTTCCGCAAGCTTACAATGCGCAAGGCGGTCGCGCTATCTTTCAGCTGCCGCCCAAAGCAGCGGGAAAGTCGTTTATTCAGGTAGCAAATGTGCCTATTGGATCAACATTGTACGACATTTCGGATACTGATAATTTAGTTTTCATAGGCACTTCTGTAGCCGGCGCGAATACGACGGCCATAGTGCCCAATACAACCAGCGGGCGGAAGCTCCTACTTACCAACCAAACGCTCAGTTCAAAACCCGAAAGAACCAGGTTTAGAAAGATTACCCCTGCCAACCATGATTATCTGATTGTTACCCACCAGAAGTTGCAAAGGGCGGTAGGTCCGGTTGCAGATGCCGTAAAAGAATACGGCGCTTACAGAGCGTCGGCAGCCGGAGGAGGATATGATACGCTGATCGTGAACATGCAGCAGCTGTACAACCAGTTCTATTATGGCGAGGTTTCACCAGTGTCTATTGTGAAGTTTGTGGAGTTTATGTCCGGTACCGGTGATCCGGCATTCCTCTTTCTGGTCGGTAAATCTCTTTCAGTAAATTTAAGTCCCCATAGGCTACCAGCGGCGACTCAGGAGTTCCAGGATCTGGTGCCTACCTACGGATATCCTGGTTCTGATGTGCGTTATTCTTCTTTTCTATCACCCGACGGGCTTACGCCAGCGATACCAACGGGGCGGCTTACAGCACGATCGGCTGTTGAGGTAGTGGCCTATCTGAATAAAGTAAAGGAAATGGAAGCCAAACCATTTGATGATTTAACGCGGAAAAAACTAGTACACCTGAGCGGCGGGGTAACTTTAAATGAACTATCTCTCTTCAAACGATATGTTAAAGACTTCGAAGCAGTTGCAGAAGGTCATTTTTTGGGAGGAAAAGTTACTACTCAAAGCAAGTCTTCGAATAATAGTGTTGAGTTGCTCAATATTTCGGATATCGTAAATGAGGGTGTAGGATTAATTACTTTTTTCGGCCACTCTTCCCCCACCATCATCGATATTGAAATAGGCTTTGTTTCTAATGATGCGCAAGGGTATAGGAACAAGGGAAAATACCCGATGATACTTGTAAATGGATGCAATGCTGGAAATATTTTCAGCAATACCTATACCTTTGGCGAAGATTGGATCCTTACGGCGGATCGTGGCGCTCTCGCTTTTCTTGCCCATAGCAATCTCGGATATGTAGGGCCGCTGAAACGCTATAGCGACATTTTTTATGCAACAGCCTACGCAGATTCCTCCTATATTTACAGATCGATAGGTGAGATTCATAAGGAGGTTGCCAGGCGCTTTACAGCAATTTCAACAGATATAGCGGTAAACATTGCGCAGGTACAGCAGCTCATTTTGCAAGGTGATCCGGCAGCGAAGCTTTTTGGCGCCGATCGGCCTGATTATGCCATTGAAGATAAAAATTTATTTATCCAATCATTTGATGCCTCGCAGGTAACAGCCATAGCCGATTCATTTGCGATTGGCGTCGTGGTGAAAAATTTTGGAAGAACAACCAAGGACTCTTTGTCTATACAGGTAAAGAGAACCTTGAGCAACGGAAACATTGTCGTATATGCGCCTCAGATGTTCCTTCCGGTGTTATATCAGGACACACTGTACTATAAGATTCGCTCCCGGGACCCGGGCACTTTTGGCAATAACCGTTTTGAAGTTACCGTGGATGCGAATAACCGTTTTGCCGAGCTAAGCGAGACAAATAATCAGGCAAGTCTTCAGTACTTTATTCCATTGAGTGGCATCAGTAACCTGTTGCCAGCTAATTTTTCCATTATCAACACATCGACGGTCAAGTTGCTTTCCCAGTCGACTAATATTCTAACCCGGGAGCGCGAATACATTTTTGAACTTGATACAGCGTATAACTTCACGAGTCCTGTAAAGATGCAAAATAATGTTGTAGCCAAAGCGCTAGCTTCATGGGCGGTAAACTTAGTGAGTTATGGCAAGGATACGTTGGTTTATTACTGGAGAACGAAATTTGCTGAGCCTGCAGTAGGAGAAGATACCACATGGAACCTGTACTCTTTTGTTTACATACCAGGCAGCCCCGAAGGATGGGCTCAGGCAGATTTCCCCCAGTTCCTATCCAACGAAGGGAGTGGACTGGACAAGCGGATGCCTGAAAGACAATTTTCTTTCAAAGAGCCAAGAAACAAGGTGATGGTAAAAACGTTCGGGTCTCAGGATCCTGCCAATGACTTTTCTAATGTAGAACTATCGATCAACGGGGTACCGTATATCTATGATAGCAGATATTGTGGCTCTAATTCAATAAATGCTGTGGCCTTCCAACGATCTTCCGCCGTTGCTTACGCTGTCCTCAACAATAGAAATTGCGGAAGGCTTCCTTCAGTGATTAATAGTTTTACCCAAAATGATATTGAATCTGCAAGTCGACTATTAGACACTTATGTACAGACAGTTCCGACAGGCGACATCGTTTTGCTGTTTTCCATAGGAAACGTCACTTATACCAGCTGGCCAGCAGATTTAAAACAGGAGCTCTTGAATATTGGCGCTTCGGAAACGGTAATAAACAGTTTGAAGAATGGTGAGCCCTTTATCCTTTTAGGGCAAAAGGGCGGAGCTCCTGGTTCAGCTGTAATGGTGGTAGCAGACCCAACATCCACCATTAGCACATTAGCACAACAAGTAAGTTTAGATGAAATTGTAACAGGTAGGTTTACAAGCGGCACAGTATTGTCGCCAAAAATAGGCCCGGCTTCTGCATGGAGTGGCTTCTACCAGTCTCATTTGATTTTAGGTACAGGAAATATAGCATTCGATATTGTAGGATTGGACTTTAATAATACCCAGACCTTATTATTCACCGATGTCAATGCTTCGGATTTAAATTTGGAAAGTATCGACGCCCGGCAATATCCCTACCTTCGGCTGCAGGCAAAATTAAACGACACGCAGAATGCCAATGCACCGCAGTTGCAGCATTGGCAGGTAACTTATACAGGCGTACCTGAAGGTATTATCAGGCTAAAAAATGTCTTAGCTGAAGAGATTGAAGTTTTGCAAAAGACAGAGGGAGAAGAATTCACGCTGGATTTTGTGTTTGAAAATATATCAGAACGGGATTTTAAAGACTCTATCAAGGTAGAATACACCATTTTTAATCAGGAGAAGAAGCAAGCAGACGTCAAGGTTTTTAATATAAAACCATTGACGGCAGGAGAATTAGCCGAATTCTCTATTCTCATCGAAACCGAAAACCGCAAAGGCTTAAATAATCTAAATGTATTTGTAAACCCTAATGTACAACCCGAGCAGTATTATAATAATAATGTTATAGACCTGATCAATTTTTTCGAAGTTAAATCAGATGATCGGAATCCCGTGCTCGATGTAGCCTTTGACGGGGTATACATTATGGATGGGGATATTGTTTCGCCTAGCCCGTTGATCAGAGTGGTAGTAAAAGATGAGAATAAGTTTATCTTAAAAAAGGACACCACGAATGTGGCGATTTTCCTAAAAAAACCATGCGAAAATTGTTCGTTTGAAAGGATCGACTTCTCTGATGCCCGGGTGAATTGGTCGCCTGCTACAGAAAATACCGATTTTATGGTGGAGTACCAACCTGATAATCTTCCCGATGGCATTTACACGTTGAGGGTTCAGGCTGCCGACGCCAGTGGAAATAAGGCTGGTTTTCAACCATATGCCATCAATTTTGAAGTAATTAATGCTTCACAAGTCACTCATTTTTATCCGTATCCAAATCCATTTTCTACCTCAACGAGATTTGTATTTACCCTCACAGGAAGTGTTATTCCCGATCAGCTAAAAATTCAAATCATGACTGTGACAGGAAAGGTGGTAAAGGAGATTACACAGAATGAATTGGGACCTATAAGAATAGGGAACAATATTTCTGAGTATGCCTGGGATGGTAAGGATGCGTATGGAGATCAGTTAGCTAACGGCGTCTATCTATACAGGGTTATTATATTAAATGGAGGTAATACATTTGAAAGGCGTGAAACTGCTGCAGACAAGGCCTTTACCAAAGGGTTCGGAAAATTATACCTGCTGCGATAATACAGCAGTAGCTTTTTAATCATGTTTCTTACCTTCCTGACTTTCCAAACGTTCTTCGTCGGTAGATTTCAATGTAAAGGTTTTGTTTTTCTCCTCGCCACGTTCTTTACTCGTTCGAATCTTCCGCATGACGGTAAAAATAATAAAGGCCGGTATGGTGGCAATAAGGATGATCAATAAAATTGTTGCAATTGTAGATTCTATTCCGAACATAATGAATAATTAAGATTGTAAAGGTATAACCCATAACTGGGGCGATAGTTTAGGTATCCTATAAGTTAAATCTTGACCAAAAATGGAAAAATATTAATTGGGTTTGATATAATCTAGGGTTCTACCCTGATTTTTGTGGATAAAAATTTAAATGACCGTGAAAGAAATATACATCCCAGCTATA
>LXQK01000217.1:21403-27545 GCA_001683905.1 Marivirga sp. ANT-B6 | reverse complement strand
ACAATCTATGTTTTTATTAAAATTATTGCAATGTTAAAGGAAGAGTAACTTTTATACGCAAAATAGAAAGGAGTCAGCAATTCAGCTTAAAAATAAAGCTTTATAGAGCTTGCAAAAAATATTCTTCGTGCTAAATTTGAGTGTTGGGTACACCCTTATAACGGGGTGTTTTCCGCAAGAGCTTCATTATCAGAAGTTTATAAGTTTTCCAAAAAAAGGCGTGGATTTGTTCTTGGCGCCTTTTTTTGTTGATTAAATATACGCATTTCCTGCTTTTTTACGGCACTTTCATCCGATTTTTAAAAAAAACCTTGACTTTTTATCAATAAGGAAAACATCGAAAAAAGTACTGCCCTTGAGCAAAATTTCCTCCAAAGTGGGCCTCCATCTGGTCAAAACGGTAAAGCACTATTTTCCCGACATTGCCTCAATGATCGATAAACAGGCCGTCAGGCAAAAAGATAGATGGAGCATAAAATGATGATGCTTATGGGAAGAGTTCTATTCAACTTTATCATGGGTGTATCCCACTGTTTCTCTGAGAGGTAAGCTTTAATGGCCTGCTTGACATCTTTGACCGCCGCATCGAGATGGTTTTCTACTGTCCTCACGGATACATCCATCAGCTGGGCTACTTCTTTGTACTTCAGCCCTTCATCTTTGACAAGTTTATAGACCATTTTTCTTCGGGGCGGCAAGGCTTCGGTAACTTCAAAAAGTCTAGCCCTCAATTCAGCATCGAGGATTTTCTGGAGGGGGTCAAGGTATTCCGAAGTCATTTGGTCTTTGACGGAGTAGTCCTCAGCAGAGACCACACGGTTTGATTTTCTCTTAAGGAAATTAAGTGCCTGGTTTTTGATCATCAAAAAAAGATAGCCTTCAAAATGCTCCATCTTAAAAATTTTTTTCCGTTGTTTGAGGAGTTGCACCAATGTATCGGAAACAATATCTTCC
Source organism: Marivirga sp. ANT-B6 (assembly GCA_001683905.1). Classification (GTDB taxonomy): domain Bacteria; phylum Bacteroidota; class Bacteroidia; order Cytophagales; family Cyclobacteriaceae; genus ANT-B6. Next base: position 26,591 of record LXQK01000217.1, on the reverse strand, counting down.
GCATGGTGATGGGACTTAACAAACAGCATAGCGAAAGCCATCAGTTTGGGATGATATAGTGCGAAAAATACTTTAAAAGCCTCCTGATCATTCTCATCTGCTATTCGATTAAGAATATCCCTGATTTCCATGATGCACAATTTAGGTTGTTGCTTGCTTTCAATGCACTTCATAATAAAATAGTCAAGAAATTCTTAATAAAACCACTGCATCCGACTCTAAATAAATCTACATAAAAATCATTATTATCTTTTCCTTTTTATCCAACTTTTTTTCTTCTAGCGGGAGAAGAGGGTAAACATAAGAACCCAGATTGTTTGAGGAGATGGCCACTTTAAATAAACTATAGCGAAGTCAAAACACCTCTTAGTGTCGGAGTTAAACAAACGATTTAAACGATACTGCTTTATCTAAAAACATAAATTTATATACCTGCCTTCTCTCTCAAATACCCCCTCATAAATCTGGAGGCGTTGGAGAATTGAAATTTTACTGTATTAATGGAGAGCCCTAACTGCTCCGATATTTCCTTGTTATTTAAACCACTCCGGGTTCTTAGCCGAAAAATGTTTTGCTTCGCAGGAGATAGCTGGCTGATACCTCCCTCGATGATTTTTTCGTATTCCTCAAGTATTAATGTTTCCTCTACATAGTTTCTGCCTGATTCAGACCACTGCAAGATCTGGGTGTGCTTGGCTAACTTAGTATTGTTATTTCTGATGGTGTTCAAAATAAGATTGCGCATTGAAGTATGCAAAAAGCTTTTTAAGGATAAATTTTCTTTCAAATTTTCCCGGAAAGTCCAGAGCTTAATAAATATATCCTGTACCACATCTTCAGCCTGGCAGGGATCTTTAAAATAAGAGAGGGCTGAAAAGTAGAGTTGATTATGGTACTTTTTATAAACTAAGGCAAAGGCGCTTTTACCTCCACTCTTAATCGCCCTCGCCAATATCCTATCTTCGTTAATTATATCAGAAACCAACACTTGTCCTCCAATTTATATCGTGAGCAATAACTAAGACAATTTTACAAAAGCATACGATGCGACAAGCCAGGCACAACTGTCAATGACCCGGCTTTTACACTTAGACAGATACACAGCTACAAATTGTAAACTGGGTTCGCTACAAAGAAAAGAATCTTACCGTAGAGGATCTACTATAAAAACAACAAATACTAATACTTTTTTTGCAACAGAGTAAGTAGGCTGGCAATAAGTACGTATCCAGTTGATATTTTATCCTCTTCGCAGTCTACTTATAAGAATATTCAGTTTGATTAGGCAACGTATGTGTTATTTATCAAATGCATTTGCACAATATGGTATTTTTATCCAGAATTAAAAAAGGTCTTAAAACAGAACATATTGAAGTTGTTCGTTTTGAAGAAAATTCGTGAATAATACAGAAATTAATTTTAGAGACTTGCTCTCAAGTTTAGTTGCCTAAAGGCGCTTTAAATGTTTTGCGATATTCCGTCTTCCAACTGCTTATTACTTTCAATAACAAGGGTATCAGCAAACCAATTAAATATTAATTCTATTACAAATTATGCAAATAATTAAGGGTAAATGTTTGTAATATTAAAATTATATTTTTAAAATACAATCGATTGCGCAATATATATTCTACTTGCTTCTAAAATGGCACAGTGGTATACGTATCAGTTTCGTCATAAATGCCTATAAAAAGTATCAAAATGTTGCATAAGGTTCAATAAACCACAAATACCTTTACTAAGAAATATAAGAGCATGGGAAGTATAACATACAAAATTGCGCTCTCCTCCCTTTTGGTGGTTTTCACTTTCGGAAGAATTTTTTCGCAGGATATAGAAAGTAGCTACCCTGTGTCTTTTATATTGGAAGTTCAAAACCCATTAAATGAGTGCAGGATTGATGCCATGTTACTGATACCAGAAGAGAACATCTTCAAAAGATATCCCCATTTTAATCCTCGAGCATTTGTAGTCACATCTTTGGGGAAGGAAATCCCCTCTCAATATAACCAACATGATGCTGATCATAAGGGAATTGTTTTAGTGCTGGACAGTATAAAGGCAAATGAGACAGCGCAAATCAGAGTTCACTATAATAAAAATGGTAAAGATTTGCCTGCTTATCAAAAAAGAACGCAGGCGGAAATATCTCATAAGGTTGACGGAGGGTTTGAAAATAGAAAATACATTGGCGGTAGCTTTAAAAATACAAAATTATTAGACCTACCTACTGAACATACCGATCATTCTAATTTTATAAGATACGAGGGGCCAGGTTGGGAATCTGATAAAGTGGGCTATAGATTTTATCTTGACTGGAGAAATGCTGTGGATGTTTTCGGAAAGAAAACTCCTCATTTAGTATTGCAGGATGTCGGACAAGATGGCTTTTCTTCTTATCATGAGATGTCTCCCTGGGGAATGGACGTACTGAAAGTCGGAGAATCCTTAGGAATTGGATCTATTGCTTATTTGGAAGGTGGCAAGGCAAGAAGAATTGATGAGGTAGATAGCACAGTTATAGTGATTTCGGAAAATGGTCCTTTATATTCTTCTATTGCGACCGATTATTATGGATGGAAAGTCGATCCCGTTCTCGATATAAAATCAAACATTAGCATCCATGCTGGAAGCCGATTGACGAACCAAATTATTCACATGAAAGGCAATGGTGCAAACCTTTGCACTGGAATTGGTAAAGATGAAAATGCCAAAATTTTGAATAGTAACGGTGATAAGAACGAAATGGGCTATTTGGCTTCGTACGGCGTACAGAGTTTAAATAGCGATAAATTGGGATTGGCTATATTCTTTTCTTCTTCTGATTTTATAGAATTTACCGACGATGAATTTAGCCATATTGTTAAGTTAAGGGAAAGCAATGGCAGAGTACAATATTATTATCTGGCTGCCTGGGAGCTGGAGCCGGGAGGAATAGCCGACCAGGCATCTTTTACGGCGTATGTCGAAAAAGCAGCTAAAGAATTAGCTAACCCGCTTAAGGTGAGTTTTTTAGTTCACGAATAAGTCCCTTATTCTAAAAAAATGAATTAGTATCAATCATAAAATACGACATAATTTGTGTCAGGTGTTAAACTACTGCTTTCTAAGGCAATTAATGAATCAAAAAACGGACCAAATGAAGAGGCGTATACAGCAATTGAAACTTAAACACCAAAATGTTAAAATAAATGAGCAATTTATCAAGGATATCTGTTTTTTTCCTGTACTGTTATTTTGGATGTTTGGTTGTGTTGACAACAAGGTTTTAAATGTTAAAGATTATGGCGATATTAATTCTAAATCGCCTCAGGATTAAGGATAAAACCTTACGAATCATTTATCATTTTAGATCGATAAAAACCGGGGAATGCTGGAAACTTTTAATAATTTCTGAATTGAGTTGCGTGAACTTAATAAATCGTGATAATTAGATTCTTCCCCATAAATTCTCCTTTTGGAAGTCATAATGACTGTAGCGTATCAAGTACCCCAATAAAAGAACTAATTTATAAAATGTATAAGAAAATAATTTTTTCAGCCGTATTATTGATTATAACCTTAAGCAACCTTTTTGCACAGGATATGAATATCAAGGCATGGCAATTTCATGTTATGAAACCCGATTATATAAAAAGTGTCATAGATCGGGCTAAAGACTATGAGATCAATACCGTTTCCTTTTCACATGAAATGATTAGTAAAACTTCAATCCTTTACGATGGTGACGGCACCTCAAAACGAGGAGAAGAATTGCGTTCACTGACCACATATGCAAAGAATAGAGATTTAGATGTGTGGATATGGGTACGTGAACTTGACAATGTACCCGACCACTTTCTTGAAAAGGGTAAAGTCCAAATGGACAAAAAAGGATTTTGGAAATGGTTGGAAAATAGATATGATAAACTTTTTTTGGATTTTCCAGACTTTGATGGTATTATTTTAACTTTTCATGAGACGCAATACAAGATCTTTGATGATAATAATATCAATTCAATGTTATCAAAACCCGTGCGATTCAGGGAAATGATTTCCACTATAAATAAGTCATGTAAAAAATTTGACAAGGATTTTGTAGTAAGAACTTTCTTATATGAACAGGAACAATTGGAATGGGTAAAAAAGGGATTATTAATGGCAAATGAAACTAATGTAATCGTTCAGAGTAAGTGCGTACCTCATGATTGGCAGCCGTATTATCCAAATAATCCTTTGATAGGAGTATTCCCCGACAACAGGCAGATCATTGAATTTGATTGTTCTTCAGAATTTACCGGTAAAAACAAAATACCCTTTGCTAGTGCGCAATATTTTACCAAGCGTTTTAAGTATGATTTGCAGTTCCCTGAAGTCAAAGGATATATAGCAAGATTAGACCATGGAGGTCATGATGGATTTTATACGCCCAACAACATAAATACTTACACGCTGTACCGCCTCGCTGCTGACTCATCACTTACATCGGATGAAATATGGAGAGAATGGGCTGAGGCAAGATATGGTAAAAAAGCAGCACCTTATGCGATCAAGGTACTTTATCCAACAGAAGAAATTGTAAAGAAAGTACTTTATCACCTAGAGTTTTGGATTACAAATAAGTCACATCTGCCATCTTTTTCATATGGTGACGAACACATCTCATCCAGAACTATAGCAAAATGGAAACCCAATGAAGAAAAATATAAAATTCTGGAAGAAAAACTGAATCACCCTGATACTCAGATATATGAAAAACTTCTTGCTGAAAAGGAAGAAGCCATCGTTAGTATACAAAAGGCATTAGTTATTTTACGTGAAGGTAAACAGTATTTTACTACAGATGATTATGACGAATTAAGGTGGCAGATGGATAATATGTTGAGGATAGCTATGATATGGAAACTGCATACTGAAGCTTTTTTTGGTTATAAAATTCTGAAGGAGGGGCATATTGTAAATGGTCTTAGAGAACGCACAGAACGTGCCATCGACGGGTTGATGCTACAGGCGGATCTGGCTGAATATGATGCTTCTATAGGTAATGATTACCCGGGGAGTGCAGAAAGAATACGTGCGGTTGCAAATGAATTGAATGATAAACTCAGTTTGCTTTAAATGTAACCCCTGATTAAACTCAGGAAGTCTGGTTATCTGCCTTTGAAAGATCATGATATCTACTTAAAGAGTAATGTTTTTGATGCGCCGC
>LXQK01000217.1:20355-21236 GCA_001683905.1 Marivirga sp. ANT-B6 | reverse complement strand
CATTTAGCAAAAAAAGGAAAAAACCCAATGAAAAAAGTCATAGTGTTCTTGTTCGTTTTAGCTCCTTTTGTTTCTGGCGCACAACAATTTACATTGCCTTTGTGGGAAGGAAAGGTTCCAAACTTTAAAGATGCCGGAGAGACAGAAGTTATCAAAGGGACGATCTCCCGAAGCATAAGCAAAGTTCAGAATCCAACGATAGAGGTTTACCTACCTTCAGAAGGCAATAACCTCGGCAAAGCTGTGGTAATCTGTCCTGGTGGAGGATATAGTAATTTAGCTTATGATAAAGAGGGTTCCGATATAGCGAAATGGTTGAATGGCCACGGCATAGCGGGCATAGTGTTAAAATATAGACTACCCAATGCTAAGAGCAATGTCGTTCCACATGAATCGCCACTAATGGATGCGACACAAGCTATAAAACTTGTTCGGGAAAATGCAGCGGACTGGGGGATCGATTCAACAGAAATTGGTATTATGGGGTTTTCAGCTGGCGGTCACTTGGCCTCCACTTTAGGAACCCATTTTGACAGTGAATCAAGACCTGATTTTATGATTTTAGTGTATCCGGTGATTTCTCTGGATAGCAAGATTACGCATGCAGGATCCAGAAATAATCTTTTGGGAGAAAAGCCTGATCAAAAGTTAGTGGATCATTATTCTAATGAACTACAAATAAAGGCTGATACCCCACCGACTTTTATTGTACATAGTATGGACGATAATGTTGTGCCAGTCGAAAATAGCCTGCGGTTTTATCAAGCTTTAAAAGATAGGAATATTCCCTCAGAAATGCATTTATATCCTTACGGCGGACACGGATATTCTCTGGCGTTAAACAAAGGCCGATTGGAGGGTTGGAAAGATAGATTAATTGA
>LXQK01000217.1:0-20229 GCA_001683905.1 Marivirga sp. ANT-B6 | reverse complement strand
AAAATTAGTAATAGAAAAATTATGGAACAGTCAAGAAGAAAGTTTTTATCATCGGTAAGCATGTTAGCTGCAGTAGGCTGTACACTACCTGCCTGGGGTTTTGGCCTGGGCGAAAGAAAATTGAAAGTGGTCCTTATAGGCACAGGGATCAGAGGTGTATCTTTTTGGGGAAAACGGTTGGTTGATGAATATTCCCACGTTTTGGAATTCGTAGGTCTGAGTGATATTAATGAGGGTCGTCTGGCATTTGCTAAAAATTATATGAATGTGGCTTGTCCACTTTTTTCTGATTTTGAGGAAATGGTGAAGCAAACCAAGCCAGATCTGGTAATTGTAACGACGAAAGACTCTACCCATCATGAATTTATTGTGAAGGGTTTGGGTATGGGCTGTGATGTATTAACAGAAAAACCTTTAACAACAGACGAAGACAAATGTCAGCAGATCATTGACGCAGAGAAAAAATCTGACAAAAAGCTGATCGTGGGCTTTAATTACAGATGGAGCCCTTACAATACAAAAATAAAAGAACTTCTCGCCAATAATGCAATCGGCAAAGTGACTTCAGTTGATTTTCATTGGTACCTGAATACCTATCACGGAGCATCCTATTTCCGCAGATGGCATGGCCTGAAAGAAGATGGAGGAACGTTGTGGGTCCATAAATCTACGCACCACTTCGACTTGCTCAACTGGTGGTTGGATTCAGATCCTGAGGAAGTTTTTGCTTATGGTGCTCTTGAACACTACGGTGATAATAATCCGTTTAGGGGAGAAAAGTGCAGAACTTGTCCTCATACAGACAAATGTGACTATTATTGGGACATCACAAAGGAAAAGTTTATGATGGATCTTTATGCCAATAACGAACAATACGATGGCTATGAAAGAGATGATTGTGTTTTTAGGAAAGAAATTGACATATACGATAAGATGTCTGCGCAGATTAAGTATAAGAACAACGTCGTACTCAATTATTCCTTGACTACTTATTCGCCCATAGAAGGATGGCGGGTTGCTTTTAACGGAACAGAGGGTCGGATAGAAGCCTGGTTGGACATACCTTATCACAAAGATTTGACGGTAGATCAAGAAGCTCTGCATGACGCAGAAATGGAGCAGAAAGATAAGAATGCCATTCAAAACGAACCTGTGATCGTCCACAAGCTTTGGAAGGATTTTGAAACTGTTACGGTACCGATGGAGCGGGCAGGGCATGGTGGAGGAGATAAGCGTTTACATGAAAAGATTTTTACAAACCCCAATATGGAGGATCCTTACGGAAGAGCGGCAGGAATTCGTGACGGTGCGATGTCCATCTTAATTGGGATAGCCGCCAGAAAAAGTATAGAAAGTGGTAAGCCAGTCAGGATTGAAGATCTGACTTCGCTGAAGCCTAGTGCTGTGAGGATTAAAGCCTGACAGCTACAAAAAAATCCGGAAATGGGTATTTTATATTGAATGCCGACTTTTGCCTTTAACCAATGGCAGCGTTTTATATTAGAATACTGAAATAAAAACATAAAACTTAATCTGGCGCTTAAGTTGAAGATGTACAATTCGGATTCACAACTATTTAACAAGTCCATTTTTCCAAATGGTATTAATGTCCTTAAGTTTTTCAATATCTTCAATGGGATTGCCATTCAGCAGTAACATGTTAGCTTTGCTGCCAACTTTAAGAGTTCCTATAGGAACATCCCAAGCTTAGGCAGGATTTCCGGTTGCTGTATTCAGTATCTCGGTATTATCGATACCAGAGCATCATTTTATGCCCCGTTCATCTGTATAACTGCCCAGTACGTAGATTGCACCAGGTGGTCCCAAGGGCATATCTATAAATCTTATATTATGACTCAAAGGCGCTGGGGAAACGCCGTTAAAAGCTAAATCATGAGCAGCAATATAATGGCTTAAATATATACGTCAATCCTTCTTTCTACCTCTAATCTAAGGCTAAACGCGGCAAATTTCTATACAATCGTTTAAAATCAAAAAATGTAACCGCCTTTACAGATTATCTAATTTATCTAGAATAGTACAAAATAACACTCAACTTTTCTGAACAGGCCGTTAAACGGATTTTAGCATTCTACACAAAGCCTCTCTCTATACCGAAGTGAGGCCTTTTTATGCCCCCCTGGCACGGCGCCGCCAATTTTTTTCTTACAAATCTAACTACTTCGCTCCTATCTGAGTTATTAACTTCTAGCGTTTTAAAATTCATCTGATTTATCCCCTATATGGAAAAAGTATGGTCGTCACTTAAGAAAAACCTCCAGCAAACCACATCAAGTATCGCCTTTATTCCAACAATTTTTGCCATTTCCGGGTTACTATTGGCCTTTTTTACGATTACGATCGAATATGACCAACGCGTTATCGATCTAAAGGAAAAAATTGAGTTTTTACTGATCACGAACAAAGAGGACGGCAGGGTACTATTAGGAACACTCGTGGCGAGCATAATTTCCTTGATGGTCTTTAGCTTTTCAATGGTGATGGTCGTACTTAACGGTGCCTCCTCTAATTTTTCTCCCCGGGTTTTGCCAGCGCTAATTGGCAACAAACCACATCAGGTGATTTTGGGATTCTATCTTTGTACCATTATTTATAGCCTGATTATGCTTGTTAATTTCCAAAGTGATCTTACGAATGTACTTCCATCATTGGGAATATTGATATCCATGATCTTTGGCGTGACCAGTCTTTGCCTCTTTATCTTCTTCATTCATTCTATCTCGAAGTCTATACAGGTTGAAAGTATTTTAGAAAACATCTTTGACAAAACCATGCTTCAGCTGGAAGGCTACGGATTGAAGGAACGACAATTAGAAAATAAAATTCCCGATTTTGACGGTTGGGATAATCTATGTGTCGAACAGGCGGGATATCTAAAGCAGTTAAAAACGGATAAGCTCATTGAACTTACAGAAAAGCATAACTTCCAGATCGTCCTTAGAAAACATATCGGCTCTTTTCTGGTAAAAGATTATCCTTTCTTACAAGTCTCAAATACCGACCAACTTTCCAGTGAAATCATAGAGGAGTTAAAAAGCTGCTTTACTTTTTATCCAGATGACCAAATTAACGATCATTACCTTTTTGGCTTTAAGCAAATATCTGAAATTGGTGTTAAAGCATTGAGCACAGGATTAAATGACCCAGGCACGGCGATAAAATCCCTGAATCTTCTGACTGTTTTATTTATCCGACGCATGGAAATTAATGAGCCACTTTATGAAACTACGTCATCTGGAAAAGTTAGTATTATTTACACTCCGGTTTCTTTAAAAGAATTGATATTTCAAAATCTTATACCCATTCGAACTTTTGGGAAGGGCGATGTGATGGTCATGTTAAAGATGCTTGAAGTGATTAAAAATATGATCTATGCTGATGATGAGAAGAAGAAATATCGCTTGGTCCTCGTTACAGCCCTCAGAAGTTGTATTGAAGCAGCGGATGCGGCAATTAAAAACCATCTGGACCGGGAACAAATCAATGAGGTGATTAGTCTGATAGATAATAAATTAAACGGAATCTATCGTTTGGAGAGATTACAAATGTGAATAGTAAATAATGGAAAAGTCTATTAGAAAAATTAAGGAATCGACAGCATTATTAAAGATCAATAAACAAAAATAAGGGAAGACCTATGAACAAATGGCCAAAGGTAATCTGGTATCTTTTAGCAGCATCCTTCGCAATCGTCATCGTCTTCTATTACTATTATGTACCAGAGATTCCGCCGACAGTATTAAATGATAAATATGGTGTCGGCCCGCAACAGTATTTAGACGTTAAAGGTTTGAAGGTTCATTTCCGGGATGAAGGGAATAAAGAAGAGAAAGTCCCACTAGTGCTGCTACATGGAACCTTTTCATCACTTTATACCTGGGACAATTGGACGGAAATTTTGAAAGATGAACATAGGATCATTAGGCTGGATTTGCCTGGATTTGGATTAACAGGCCCACATCCATCAGGTGATTATACCCTGGAAACGTATCTGCTCTTTTTAGAGGACTTTTTATCGATAATGGATATTGATTCCTGTGTTCTTGGAGGCAATTCGCTGGGTGGAGAAATAGCCTGGCGTTATGCGCTAAAAAGGCCAAAGCAGGTAAAAAAACTCATCCTAATCGGTGCTGCAGGATACCCAGTAGATATGAAGAATTTGCCGTTACGCCAATTGCCATTATCGTACCTTTTATTACGTATAGCTCTGCTTCGGGAGATTAGTGTCAACTTTGCGTCAGTTAATGTGGTGAGAAATAGCCTGGAGTATCTGTATGGCGCCCCGGATAAGGTAACTGAGGATCAGGTAAGGCTGTACTATGATATGACAAATCGGTTGGGAAATCGAGAGGCTCTAACTGAGCGTATGGAAAGTTTCAATCGCCCTTCGCCTTATGAGGCCATTCCTTCAATACACGTACCGACTCTAGTCCTCTGGGGGCGCCAGGATCGCCTGATACCTGTCGAAAATGCAAAAAAATTTCAACGAGACTTGCCCAATAGTGTGCTTACTATTTTTTCTACTGCTGGTCATATGCCCATGGAAGAAATCCCTGCCGTTTCGGCCAAATCTGTCGAGGAGTTTCTAAGCAAATATTAAAGTAATTTCACTATTAAAAAGTAATCCCGATTTATGCTAATCGCAAAAAACATCCTTTCCTATTTCCTACCCAACAAAAGATAAAGAATGGCCCCGAGGACCGGCATAAAAATAATGACCAAAGCCCAAATTAATTTATTGGTACTATCGGTAAAGTCCCTTTTAATCAAATCAACAATAGCATAAATCCAAAGTATAATGGGCAATAGTCCGAAAATGAGTATCAGAATGATTTCAAATACGCCAATACCACCGATAAAAAGCAGCAGATTTTCCATAGCCTATAAATTTTTGTTATTTCCGAATGTAATTGAAATCTAATATAATCTGCGACAGTTTCATATAGTTTAATGCCAAACCACCGATTAACTTTCGTCTTTAGGAACGCATAATTCGGTTCCTCACAAGTTATTACAACATACTATTTACCGTCGACCATATGAATGCTGGGTGTTGGGAAGACGGCAGCAGGAAGTTACTCTTCCTACGCGATGTTTCCAGTTCTTTTGATATAGGCGCGAATTTTACCATTTTCTGTGCCACCGATGAAAAGGAAACCTCCTTCTGTAACAATATAAGCTCCATGGCTTTCAGCACCAACTGGGCAATTCCCTTAGCTGTAAGTTCTGTATATTCCATGTCAGATGGGGAGACACAGGATTGAAAAATGATTAAGGTAACCTAAAACGGGCCTCTACAACTACAGAGTGAAAAGGTTGGCTTAATTTGTTTTTGAGGCTTGCTGCGCAGATACGCACACCTACTGCTGAATGCACTATAAATGCAGGGATAGAGGGAATGGATTAATATTTTCGGTTAAATATTTCGGTCATTACAAAGGCTTTTTTTGCACCGTCCAAAGTTCTAAGCATACTGGTATATTGATTTGCATCAGAAGAAGATTTTTCATCAAGATTTTCTGTCGTTATAAAGGTCCTTTCTCGTTCCTTCTGAATGCTGCTTAAGCTCACTCTCTGATCAAGTGTTTCTAACCTTCTTCCTTCCACCACTGGCTGCTCGTAGCTCCTAGCCTCTCGAGGCTGCTCGTAACGCCGAACCTCGCGAGTCTTCTCCGGCTGAACAACGCTTCGCTTCGCCTGTTGAACCACCTCTTCCACTCGAGGCTTCACCTTTTCAGTTGCCTCCTCAGCCTCACCGGAAAATTCTCTAAGAAGTTCTTCAAAGGTTTTAGGTTGAGGACGTGGTCTTGGTTGTTGATAATCTGCTTTAGACTCATCTACCAGATCGCCCTCCATCGGGCTTCTATTTTTCTGAGCTGCTTTTTTTTGCAATCCTTTGAAGATTAAATAGATGATTCCGAAAACGATATAGACAATGATTTGAATATTTTCCATAATTAAAACAAATTTATAAATATATTTTAATTTTGCTATCTTTTGAAGTTCAAGCTGGGTATTCATGCAATTAACGCAATTAGAAATAAAAGGATTTAAAAGTTTTGGCGATAAAGTCGTTATCAACTTTGATGAAGGCATAACAGGAATTGTTGGTCCAAACGGGTGTGGAAAATCTAATGTGGTGGATGCCATCAGGTGGGTATTGGGGGAGCAAAAAACGAAGGCGCTAAGGTCGGATAAGATGGAGAATGTAATCTTTAACGGCACCAAAACCAGAAAGCCCACTCAGATGGCAGAAGTATCGCTCACCTTTAGCAATACCAAAAACTTACTTCCCATAGAATATGCTACTGTTACCATTACCCGTCGTTATTATAGATCTGGGGACAGCGAATATTTGTTGAACGGTATCAATTGCAGGCTGAAAGACATTTCCAATCTTTTCCTGGATACAGGTATCGCCTCTAACAGCTATGCCATCATAGAATTAAAGATGGTGGACGATATCTTGAACGATAAAGACAATTCCCGCCGCGGTCTTTTCGAAGAGGCAGCAGGTATTTCCAAGTTTAAAATTAGAAAGAAAGAAACTTTTCGAAAGCTCGAAGATACTGATGCAGACCTTGCCCGGGTCGAGGATCTGTTATTTGAAATTAATAAGAACCTGAAGGCACTCGAAAAACAGGCGCGGCAGGCTCAGAAATATTTTCTTATCAAGGAAGAATATAAGGCTAAGAGCATTCTATTCACCCAAAAAACCGTCAGCAAAACCGTTGACGCCTTACAGGGTTTCAACAGGCAACTGGAGGAAGAAAACGACAGAAAGGTGAACCTAAATGCGCAGATCAATGAGAAAGATGCATTGATAGAAAAGCAGAAGGCTGCTATCATCAGTCAGGAAAAACTACTGGCAACACGCCAAAAGACCTTAAACGAACACGTAGGAAAGATCCGTCAGGTTGAAGGAGAGAAAAAACTAAAAAATGAACGGTTAAGATATTTGGCTGAGAAAAGTGACACGCTAAAAGCCCAATTAGAACTAGATAAGCAAAGTAATGCGCGCGCGCAGTTCAGCATCACAGGCCTGGAACAGGAAAGATCTTCGGCAGAGAAATTACTGGTAGAAACAACCGTAGCAGTTGAAACTTATAAGGCAGATTTTGAGCGTCAAAAGGAGAAGACCAGCCGGCTACAGGAACAGGTAAATGAACTAAACCTTTCCTACCGATCGAAGCAGGAAGAAATCTTTCAGCTTAAGAAATCTTTGGAGATTAAGCAAATCCAGTTGTCATCCTTTAAACAGGAACTGGAAAAGGTGACTTCTGACGCTACGCTGCATAGTGTGGGACTAGAGGAATTTGATGCCAAGGTAAAAGCGATCTCGGCGCAGATCAAGGAAAAAGAAGCTGCTCTTCAAACTTTATTGGATGCTGAAGCTCATGTTCAATCAGAAATTAAAAGCCACGAAGTGCTGCAGGAAGCCCTTCGGGAAGAATCTACTCATCAGAGCCGAAAACTGGATGCCTATCAGAATGAATACAACCTAACCAAGTCCCTGGTAGATAGCCTTGAGGGATTTCCTGAGGCCATCCGCTACTTAAAAAAGAATGGCAATTGGGGCAGAGATAGTCAGTTGCTCTCGGACATCATCACCTGTGATGAGAACTTCAGGGTAACGATCGAAAACTACCTGGAGCAATATATGAATTACTATATTGTAGAAATTGAAGCTCAGGCATATCAGGCGATCAATATGCTCAGCGATGCGGCCAAGGGCAAAGCAAATTTTTTTATTCTCAATAAGTTCGAAAACATGGAACTAACGCCCCATCCCATCCAGATTTCGGCCACGGCAGCTATTGATATAGTCGAACATGATCAAAAATATGCGCCACTGATTCGCTATCTTCTGCATGATGTGTACATCATCAAGGGAGATTATGCTGATATCCCTGCCGAGAGTTCTGCCATATTCATCACTGAAAGTGCTAAGCTGACCAAGCGTCAGCTGAGTATCTCAGGAGGGTCTGTTGGGCTCTTTGAGGGGAAAAGAATCGGCCGGGCTAAGAATCTGGAAAAACTGCAAAAGCAAATTAAGGAACTTTCGCTGGCGTTGAGCGGCAATAGAGAAAAAATGCTCAAAAACCAGCAGGAGTTATCCCTCTTAAAACAAAGCACCAATGAGTCGGCAATCGAAAAGCTGAAAAAAGAGTGCAACCTGTTGCAAAACGAAAATACGGCGGTGAAGACCAGGCAGGAACAATTTGAGGCAATGCTACATAGCTCCTCCTTTAAACGCGAGGATCTAGAAGAAAAGATGGAAATCTTACAGGATGAACTATATGCGCTGACACCAATGGTAGAACAAAAGCAGGCTATTTTTTCTGACCAGGAAGAACACATGCGTGATATCAATGAAGCGTTAATAGCTGAAAACCAACGGCTAAGCCAAAAATCTGCCATCTATAACCAGGAGAATATTCTTTTTTTTCAGCGGGAAAATAAAGTCTTAAGCCTTGAAAAAGAACTTGACTATAAGCAGGGCGCCATGGAAAGCAGCACCCAGCGGATAGAAAAGAACCAGGATGAGCTGCAAAAAAACGAAGTGGAGATAAAAAAACATTTGCAAAGCAATGAGGTACAAGATGATGACCTTTTAGCCATGTATGAGGAAAAGGAAAGTATTGAAGCAGGTGTAAATGAGGCCGAAAAGCTTTATTATGGGGTGAGAGGTGACGTAGACAACCTCGAAAAGCAAAGACGTGAGATACAGCGGTCCAAGGAAAATATCGACACGCTGGCGATGCAGATTCAAAACCAAATCAATGACGCCAAATTGCAGCTAAGTGCTGTCAGGGAGCGGTTATCGGTAGAGTTTAATATTGAGCTTGAGCAAATTATGGAACAGGTGGCCCACCCTGAGCTGAATCAGTTAGATGAAAGGGATCTACGGCAACAGGTAATAAGCATCAAAGACCAACTGGAGAAAATGGGGCCTGTGAACCCAATGGCGATGGAGGCCTTTGAAGAAATCAAGGAGAGAAATGACTTTATTGTAGCGCAAAAAGACGACTTAATTCAAGCCAAAGACTCGCTACTTTCTACTATTGCAGAAATAGATAAAGTGGCCAAGGAGACTTTTCTCGATGCTTTTTATAAGATCAAAGAGAATTTCATTCGCGTATTTCGGTCACTCTTCACCGAAGAAGACGATTGTGATCTCAAACTTTCTGACCCTGAAAATCCGCTGGAATCGACCATAGACATCATGGCTAAACCAAAAGGGAAAAGGCCATTGACGATCAATCAACTTTCGGGAGGAGAAAAGACCCTTACAGCAACCTCGCTGCTTTTTGCTATCTATCTTCTAAAACCTGCGCCTTTTTGTATTTTTGATGAAGTAGATGCTCCTTTAGATGATGCCAACATTGATAAATTCAACCAGATCATCAAGAAATTTTCGAAGGAATCTCAATTCATTATCGTCACCCACAACAAACGGACGATGGCAAGCACTGACGTTATCTATGGCATCACCATGATGGAGCAAGGTGTTTCACGCGTGGTTCCGGTCGACTTAAAGGCGATAGCTTGAGGAAAAGAAGCAATGCCAGGGCGTTACATCAGTACTCTTGTGAAATCCTCATAGGGGAAAAATCATCAGTTGTGTTATTTTAGGACCATTTATTGCAATGGTAGCCGATAATTTCCTATATTGTACGGTAAAAGAATAATATTTTTTGAAGTGATAGCAATGATTTTTATATGCGAACGCCTTTATCACAAAATAACAATCTTCTCAGAATCAAACAAACGCGATCGGTTTTACCTGTAAATAGAACTCCTAATTATTCTTATGTTTTTACTTACAACCACCACAGATAATGGGAAAGTAGCAATGGAAAAATTGCGCTCGTCTCTGCATGAATTTAATCCAGGACCTGTCCATCAATTCTCCGAAAATGAATTTCAGCTAAACTGGTTTTCCGTTAAGCCCGCTGATAATCTACATGTGTATAAGAATGGGTATGTCGTCGGTAAAATAGCATTTGAAGAGGCCTGTTCTCCGGATCCCATGGTGCATCAGGAAAATATGCCCGATCGAACCAATACCCTCTTGATCAACGTACAAATTGAAAGAGACGGTAAAGGATGGAAAATAAAGCCCAATCAGTCCACCTGCATCTTTTATAGTAAGAATAGTATCTCGGATATGCAGTTACTCATTGCCGACAACTGCCAATACACCCCTGATATGATGCATTTTGCCATTTTAGCATCAGTTGGTTATTTTCCTGGTAATCTCACCTTATTCGAAGAAATCCAAAAGATACCTTTTCTTCATGCACTGCTACTTCCGGGATTTGAGCTTAAAAGAGAGGAAGAATACAGGAAAAATTTGCCCAACGATGGTAAAATGATCGAGAGGCTTGTGGATGTTTTACCAAAAGTTCAAAAAACATACTTAGGATTATCCGGTGGAATGGATAGCAGGTTTGTTCTCGGTGTCCTTCTAAAGGCCGGGATAACTCCTGAATTAATTACTCAAAAGGGAGATGAAATCGACATCGCTGCAAAGGTAGCCTCTAAACTGAATCTAAAACATTCGCTGGCACTTTCACCTCCTTTAGCCCCTCAAATGTATACGATCATGACTGATGGGCTGATTTATTACAAAGGAGGCACCTATAGTCGGCTAAGAGATGCTATCGACAAGGATTCTGTTTTTCATTTTGGTTTAAGTGCCGGCGCTATCATCGAAAATACGATGAAAACGGCGTGGAAGAGACCGGGCAACAAATCAAATATATATGATGATCTGATATTTTATGGTTTGCTAAATTATGCTCCAAACCAATTCAATGGTTTAGCAAAAAGATATTCTAAACAAGACGTACTCGCCTATCTTAAAAAAAATTTAGCCTTTGGAAAGGAATACACTGATTTCAAAGGTGGTAAGCAGTGGTCATCGTGGTTTTACCATCTCCACAGAGCATTAAGATGGTGTGGTGATCACACAGCAGATTTAAGCTTTTATACTTATCCCGTTCTCATCCTTCGCGATTTAGAAGCTGTATCTTATGGAATACCTACTTCCGCTTACGAGAATTTTTATAAGGACAGGTTAAGAAAAATGAACCAAAAATTGATGCCAAACTTGGACATAGCTTATAGCCAAAACAGGCCGGTTAAAATGCTGCCGCTGGTAGTAAGAGATTTCAATAAAATTTATTACGAATTTTTTAAGCGGTTTTTAGCAAGGTTTCAGGCAAAAAAGAAAGTAAGCCTGACGAAAAGTGCAGGTGGGGAAAAATTGAAATTTTATAATGAGGTAGACCTTGAAGACACGGTAAATCCAAATTTCAAGAATTATATTCGAAAAAACTTAAAAGAATTAGTGCTCGATGAAACGGTTTCTAAAAATGAGAAACGAGCTGCTGTTACGCTACATCATGTTTTAAATTACATCCAGGGTAAACATTAGGTCCGAACTATTCAAATGGAGGGATTTTCCAATTTTTGAGTTATTAACACTGAAAGGCCTAAGTAGTGGAAATTCTTTCCGTATCGGGCATTTGCAGTAATGTTATTCCTGTTTTTCCAATTTGGCCAATAATAAACCTAAAATCATAATGGTTTTAAATTTTAATTTGCCGGAAATCTAAAATTTTGTTTCAATTAGATTGAATTTTAAAGCCCCTGAACTTCACCGGCGTAATATATTTGGAAAGGTAAATCAAAAACGAGGGTTACCTCTATTATTTCACTTTGTATATCACTTACGCTCAGTTTGTTAAAAATTGATGTGAATTTGCCTGAAGAATTTATACCACTACCCTTTCGATTGTTCTTCAAAAATAATTACTAATATTACTTGTTATTGCTCCATTTCTTGCTTTTGCATCCAGATATATAATTAAATTTATTCCTCTTAAGCTTATATTACGCTCCGTCGTCAAATTAAGCATATCTTTTTAATATCGGAAAAATCACCCTTTACGCATCGATGTAATAAAGGTCTTCTAAGTCAAATGGACGTAAATACACATCTGCCTACCTTTGATTTCCAAGCTTAGCCATTATCTAAGCATTCACAAAATTTTGGAACAATGGTAACCAGAACTAAAATTAACATAAATATATATATCCAATTTCTCGATTTACTTTATAAAAATTTACAGGGAAAATTTTCACTCATTGCGTTACTTCAGCTTGTTCTAACTATTAGCTTGAGCGCACAAGGTATACACGTAGCTGTAGATGGATCACCCCAGGGAGATGGCACAATTGAAAGACCATTGAACTTTACAACGATTTGCGGAAACGGTGGAGGCGTTAATCATCCGAGAGTCCAACCTGGTGATACCATATTTCTCCATGGTGGCACTTACAAAGGCCTGCATTGGTTACAATTATACGGGTTAAATGAAGCGCCTATTACAGTAATGCCCTACCAGAATGAAAGGGTCATATTTGATGGAAATGCTCCTGGTGTTATTGGTGGTATTCCTACCATAAAACTAAGCGGTAAATACATTCATCTTGTGAACCTTGAATTTACCAATTCAGACCTAAGAAGAATTTCCCAACAGCCCTATAGTAAACCAACTGATATTAACCCCAGACAAGCAATATTCTTTGATGCCGATGATTCAAAAGTAATAAACTGTATTTTTTATAATAATACATCTGGCGGGGTCTTATTTACAGAGAAATCTGTGGATTCCGAATTGTATGGAAACATTATTTTCAACAACGGTTGGCACGGGCCTGACCGCGGTCACGGCCATGCGATGTATACCCGAAACGTAGAAGGCACCAAAATCATTGAAGACAATATTTGCTTCAATTCATTTGGTAGAGGAGTTCATGGATACGGGCAGATTGTAGGGTTTAAAGTGAAAGGAAACACATCCTTTCACGCAGGTATGGCGTCCCCGCACGGCGCTGCACATAGTCTTTCATTCGCAGGTAGTGGAGCAAGCAAGGTCATTGACAAATTATATATTGAAGAGAACTATATATATCATAATAAAGGCGCGCAGGATGGTAGGAGGGTGTTTCAGGTGGGCTATATTGAACGAAATAAAATCTTTGTAAGTGCTATCAATAATTATGTCATTGGTGGAAGAGGATTGGTCATCGAAGATGGCTTCTTAAATCAGGTTGAAGAAAATAATATTGAAACAATCACGGAAACCAAGGTTTTCATCAGGCCTAATAAATACGAAAGAGGTAGAGCAAACATTACCGTTTTTAATCATGATAATGTCGATTTTATGGATATCGACATTTCGGAGGTGGTCGCTATTGGCGCTCAATATGAAATCAAAGATGTGCAGGATCTTTTTGGAAGCCCTGCTGTCTCTGGTATTTATGAAGGTGGCACCGTACGTGTACCCTTAAACTTGACAAAGGTTACCCAGATTACCGGAAATGCGCTAGTTGAGTTGTATCACACGCCTAAACAGTTCAACGCATTTCTTTTGCGTAGTAGTGGCAATTTCCTTACCTCAACCTCTAACAACCCTCCGACCATTGATAACATTGCAGACCCAGCGCATTTGCAGGTCAATGCTGTAGAGCAACTGGTTCAACTGGCAGGCATCACAGCAGGTCAGGGAGAAAATCAGCCTTTAGAAATTACGGCCGTCTCTAGCAATCCTTTGCTGATACCCCATCCAACGATCAACTACAATAGTCCGGAAACAACAGGAACACTCTCATTCACGCCTGTAGCGGATAAGATTGGTTCTGCCAAAATAACCGTAACGGTAGATGATGGGCAGTCCAACAACAATACAAAGAGCGTTACATTTGTTGTTCATATCGATGATGAAAGCGGAGCACCAGCTGTGCCTGATGTGCCAACGAATTTAACGGCCACAGCGGTAGATGGCGGATTAATAAAGCTTTTTTGGCAGGATAATGCAAATGATGAACAAAACTATATGCTAGAACGAAGCCTATCGGAAGCTGGTGAATTTATAGCAGTTACCACACTTGCAGCAAATACTACATCATTTATCGATGGGATATTAAATGAGCCCACCACCTATTATTATAGGATTTATGCTACCAATGCAACAGGGCCCTCTGCATACTCCAACGTTGCTTCTGCTACTATCCTTACCGTGGCGCCGCCCGCCACCATCGCCACCTTATATCTTAAAGATGCGGCTAGTGATGATTCAGATGAGTATATCAAAGAACTGCAGGATGGAGATTCACTCAATATCAATGATTTTGGAAATCCATTTGTCTACCTGGAAGTACTATCCGAACCCGAGTTGATTGGAAGTGTGCAATTTGATATCAATGATGGTGCATATGTATATATTTCCAATAAACAGCCGCATACTTTCTTTCAAAATGGAAAAAATTGGGAAAAATCCCCAATACCAGTTCTGGGTAAACTGAAAATTAAACTGACGCCCTATCAGGGAGCCAATGCAACAGGAAGCGAAGGCGAAGCCAAGGTCATCACATTTACGCTTTACCAAAAGGAAAACGCCCCACCAACAATCAACGCAATTGCTAATCCTGCACCTATCTTTGAAGATGCTGAAGAACAGACCATCAAGCTTACTGGTATTGGAGCCGGTATTGGAGAAAACCAATTCCTGACCTTTACAGCAATTTCAGCGAATAAAAATTTACTGTCGAACCCAACGATTAAATATAACCAAGGTGATGATTTTGCCTTATTAAGCTACCGCCCTAATTTAAATCAATCTGGATCTGTATTGGTGACGGTAAGTGTATTCGACGGCGGCCTCACCAACAATAGTACCAGCAAAAACTTCCAAATTACCGTTAATCCAGTAAATGATGCCCCGACCGTTGACCCAATCCCGGATGTTTACCTGCCTAATACCGGATTGGAAAAGGCCGTATATTTAACAGGTATATCAGCCGGGGCACCCGACGAACAACAGTTGATTACTATTGAAGTGGCTAATGAAAACCCGTCGGTTTTACTGCCACCAGCGTTAAGCTACTTTAGCCCTAACGTAATTGGCGAACTCAAACTTAAAGCTGTGGAAGGTATGGAAGGAACAGCTGTGGTCACCATTACCCTCAGGGACAATGGTGCTGGAAGTCCGCCACATGAAAACACAAGGATAATAAAATTTAACGTGCTTGTAGGTGATATTACCAATGCTGATCCATCTTTTAACGCCTTTGATGCACCGTTACCTATTCAGGAAGATGCTGAAATGCAGGAACTTACCATCAGCGGTATCAATAAGGGAAAAGCCAGCGAAATAATTTTGTCCGCCATTTCCGGAAATACTGCGCTTATTCCTCAACCGGAAGTCAAGTTTAATGAAGATGATGGCACTGCTAAGATATCCTTCAAGCCAGTTGCCAATGCATTTGGCGAGACTTCACTGCTATTTATGGTAAAGGATAAAGCTGATGAAACAAGCTTTAGCATGCAGCAGGTAAACATCAAAGTAATATCTATCAATGACGCTCCGGGTCTGGATTCTATTCCTACAATTTACGTGCTCTCGGGAACAAATTCTTATACGGTTAATTTAACTGGTATACACACGGGTGCTACCAATGAAGATCAAATTTTGACCGTTTCATCAACTGGGGATAATGAAACACGAATCTCCCAAGGCAATATTTCCTATACGTCGCCACAAAACACGGGTCAGGTCGTAATCAATATTAAGGATGGATTGCCTGGAATTTTTAGGTATAGCATTACTGTCCAGGATAATGGTTTGAATACCGATCCGCACCAAAATACAACAACCAGGCACTTTAATCTGGTAATTGTGGATGATTTTGCTCCTGTCGTGACTGATATTAAAAAAGATGCAAATCGAATAGATGTGATTCAATTTTCCAGTTCCGACTTTATCGAAGCCTTCGAGGATCCTCGGCAAAGAAAAATGACTACTATAAAAATTATTTCTATACCGCAATTTGGATCGTTAAGCCTGTCGGGTGAATTAGTGAGGAAAGGGGATGAAATCAGAACAGACTTATTGGAATATTTACAATATGCACCAACCGACTCGTTTGAGGTTGCTGACTCCTTTTTATGGAATGCATCGAACGGACTTGAATTTGCAAAAGATCATGCAAAAGTGATTTTGATGGGTAATGAAGGCAGCACATTTTATATCAAGGATTTTTATCCAAATCCTGTAAAAGAAAAAGTAACCATTAATTTCTTCTCGCAGACACCTTACGACGGTCTTGCTGTACTTCACCACGTAAATGGCAATATGATTAAGGAACTTCCAGTTCAAATCCAGGCGGGTACCAACCAGCTCATACTAGAAATGGATGACTTAAAAAATGGGGTTTATATCGTTTCTATCTCTCACAAGTTTAAGAAAATACATGTAAAACTAATTAAAATGCCTTAAATTACTATGGTATAAGTCCTAACTGACATCGATTAACTTGCCTGGTTAAGATTTATATCATAGTATTCTTTTGCCTTTCCAAAATAGATCTTAATCCTTTTGCCAGCTTTGATGCCAGTTGCACTCGAGAAGACCCTGGAACTTAGGATTTGAAAATACTGGTCATAAACTTCTACCGTTCCGTTTTTACGGAGCATAACGATAAATCCCTCACCCTTGGAACATGCTATTAAATCCTGAAAAGATTTGTGTGAACCATGATGTGCCGATAGTACGGGGAGATAGGTTTCATTTGCCTGATAATTTTCTTGCTTGATCATATCCGTTTAAATTTAAGCGTTGTGAAATCTGCGCATACATATCTAGTCATTTACCCGCTTAAAGGTCAATTTTGCTATACGTATAAGTATAGCAACGCCGCAGATAATGAGTAGCAGTGCGATAACAATTTCCTGTATGAGTTCCATAAGTTATTGGTTCTTTTCTCTTTCAAATCTTACATGGATATCCGTAGTACTAGCAATAGTAACCCCATAAATAGTTATTTGTTGAGTTTTAATTGTCTTATTTAGACATTATTTACAAGTTACTCACTTTCAGCGCTTTCTAAATGGTTGTTTGGATGATTTCAGAGAGAGGATTTCAACTCCGATATGGAGTTTATGCCGAGATTGGCGGCCTGAGGTTCGCGCATCATCAAAGCATAGGTATTATTGAACCCCAGGGGTGGCAGCCATTCAATCTGGTACTTTAACTTAAACTGATTAGCAACATACTTAAATAGTTTTTCTTTGTCGCCCTGAAGCTGCTTGACAACATAGTCAGTGGGCTGTATAATAACTTGCAGGCCTGTACCACTATATTCGGGATAAATATCTATTTCACCTGCCAGTAAAGCATTAAAACAAATCTTAGTACCACCAAGCCCATTTTTTAAAATAACCTTATGTGGGGTATTTCCCTCAATCATGAGCGAAAACATCTCAGCAAGAATATATTGTTCTGAAAAAATTTTTGACCCGATTGTAATGGTGCTACCAGAGGTCCCCTGCTGCATCTTATAAAGATTCAGTCGTTTTAAAAATGCGGTGGCAACGTCGCGAGGCGATTTCTTTTCGAAATCAACCTGATAATTCATCGCCGTCATGGCAGCATCATCGATTTTACCCGACAACATGTCCAGGGCGGTCTTTACTTCGGGATAAGCAGTGATAATATCAGACCTAATTAATGCCGAAACAAAATAAGGAGGAAAGCTTTCCAAATCGTCCTCAAGCACCCTTAGGTTCATGGCTTTGATTCGACCATCAGTAGAATACCCACTGATTACGTCTACCTCGTGTTCATCGAGGGCTTTATACATAAGCGCCGGCCCAACAATTACAGTTTTAAGATCGAGGCCGTAAACTTGTTTGAGGTTTGGATAGCCATCCTTTCTGCCCATAAATTCGGGTTCAAAGCCCGCTTTAAGTCGTTGTTGTTGTACTGGCCAAAAATAATATGCTGTAGCAAAGGCGCAACTGATCAACATAATACCCGCCACCCATTTAAGTTTTTGTACCGGAAGCCGTTGCAGAACAGCCAGAGAGCCATCAAAAAAGAGCGCAAGTAAGGCAGCGGGAATAGCGCCAGCCAATATCATAGGCGTATTATTCAAAGCAATTCCGCCAAAGATAAACTCCCCCAGGCCGCCGGCGCCAATATAAGAAGCCAGCGTAGCCACACCTACATTGATAACTGCCGCTGTCCTGATCCCTCCGAAGATAACCGGAAGAGCCAACGGTATTTCTACCTTCGTCAATACCTGAAATTGGCTCATACCCACTCCAAAGGCTGATTCTGTAATGGTAGAATCTACTTCTTCGATACCGATAAAGGTGTTTCTGACAATCGGTAATAAAGCATAAAGAAATAACGCGAGAATGGCAGGTTCTGAACCTATGCCTAGCAGAGGAATCATAAAGCCCAGCAATGCGATGCTCGGGATGGTCTGAAAGACGCTCGTAACACCTATTACCCAGGAAGCTGCTTTTTTTGTTCTGGTAATAAAAATTCCCAACGGAGCACCGATAACTACCGCTAAAAATAAAGAAATCAGGGTAAGCCCAATGTGTTCTATAATTTGCTCGAGCAATTTATCAGACTGAAGCGTTACGAAGTCGATGAATAACTGTAAATTATCCACTTTGATGGGTTTTGAACTGAGCTATTGCTCCAAGGATCGAGGAAAAGTTAATTTGGCGGTTAATCCTGTTTTTGGTGTCCCATCCGGTGTGATCCTCTCCCCTGCTTGTCATCTTATCCAAGACATGATAGAGCGACTCAGTTAACGGAATGACCATACCTTCATCTTTTTTAATAGCTTGGGGTAGAAAATGAATAATATCATTCAAGGTCAGGCTTTTTAAAAGCAAATAGAATTGCTGATCTTTGATAAAGTCACGTACAAAATCATTGGCAGGGTGAAAAATAAATTCTTTGGCTGTCCCAATTTGTTGTATTTTACCCTGATCCATAAAACATATCCTATCGCCTATTTCAAAGGCCTCCTGAATATCATGCGTAACGACGATAGCCGTCTTTTTTTGTATCTCCTCCATTTGCAAAAACTCGTTTCTCACCGTTGCCCTTGTGACCGGATCTAAAGCACCAAAGGGTTCATCCATTAAAATGACAGCGGGTTCTGCAATCAAAGCACGCCCAAGACCCACCCTTTGCTGCTGACCGCCACTCAATTGTGCAGGATATTTATTTGCATACAAATCATAAGGCAGCTGAAGCCTTTCCATAATTGTGGCAACGGCATTTTTTATTTTAGGTTTATTCCACTGAAGTAAATGAGGCAATACCGCAATATTTTCTTCAACGGTATAGTGAGGAAATAACCCTATATTTTGAATCACATATCCGATTTGCCTTCTTAGATCGGTCGGATTCAGATGATTTACGTTTTTGCCATTAATCTCAATCGTGCCGGAAGTAGGTTCAATCAATCGGTTGATCATCTTCAATGTGGTGGTTTTTCCACATCCGCTTGTCCCAAGCAACACCAATTTCTCCCGCTCAGCGACATGAAAAGAAATATGATTTACAGCATTCAGACCGCCATATTGCTTATGAAGCTTTTCTACTTTTATCATGAAAAATTTGTATCGCCGGAAAGGTACTTAATCATGAGAGGATATTCAATAGGTTGTGTGTCGATAAATTTAAAATGCACAGTACCTTTTAATGGATCTTAACGTTGTCATGTGAGCGTTTCATTAAGACTTTCAACTGACGATGACTAATCCAGTATGTTAGTCTTTAATTTCAACGCCTTTCCAGAACGCAACCCGATTTTTAATTTCCTTAGCTCCTTCTTTTGGCTCCGGGTAGTACCATGCAGCGTTTTCATTTTGCTTATCGCCCACGCGGAGAGAATAATACGAAGCCGTACCTTTCCAGGGACAAATGGTTTGATGATCGTTTTTTTGAAAATATGATTGATTAATTGATTCTAAGGGAAAATAATGGTTGCCTTCCACCTTTACTGTATCGCTGCTTTCTGCTACGACAGTACCGTTCCATATTGCTTTCATAATAATTTCTTAAATATTGAGTGAATAGATATTTTCTACGGGAGAGCGTTTGCGACCCGAGTTTATTTGGTAATAACAAGAAACAAAAAAAGAGGTTTTCTCAAAAGCCAAAAAAGTTGAAAGGCCACCTGAAAAATCGGGTAGACAGCCATATCGAATTTAAAGACTATAATCCCAACCGGCTTATGATTCTTCCTCCATCACTGGAAGAACTTATCGATAAGAACCACCCTGTTCGAGTGGTAAGCCAAGTTTTTAAAACATATTGATATTCA
>LXQK01000216.1 GCA_001683905.1 Marivirga sp. ANT-B6 | reverse complement strand
TACGTTACTTTTATAAATAAGCTTAATAAGTCGCAGTTTACGTTTGTTCAAAGCGAAAAAGCTTTGAGGTGATCTAAAACTAAAAAGATGAACCGAAAAAAAATATTAATTAGTCTAAGTATATTGCTTTGTATAAGCTTTGTTGGGTTTTCCCAAGCTACCCGGGTGAAGGATTTTACCTTGCAAAATACGGTCAATAATCAGCCGGTTTCCTTGTCAGATTTTTCAGGAGCCAAGGGAGTTGTGGTAATTTTTACCAGTAATTATTGCCCTTATTCCAAACTTTATGAGGATAGAATAGAGGCACTGGTAAAGGAGTATAGCAATAGTAGTATTAAGTTTATTTTAGTCAACCCAAATAATCCTATCAGCTCCAAAGACGATTCTGTAGAAGAGATGGCTAAGAAAGCGAAGGAACGAAATTACAATTTCCCTTATTTGGCTGATAAGAATCAACAAGTGCAAGAGATGTTTGGAGCAACTAAAACGCCAGAGGTATTTGTTTTAAAACCAGGCGTTGGGGAATTTACTATTGTTTATTCCGGGGCGCTTGACGATAATCCACAAGTGGCAGAAGATGTATCTAAAAATTATTTAAGAGATGCATTAACGGCTTTGGCAGGCAATAGAATGCCAACAGTAAAAAATATAAGACCTACAGGTTGTATGATTAAAAAGGGCTAAAGATCTAATCAATGCGAGGTAATAATAAAAAGAGGCATCTTAAACCCCACGGTTTAAGATGCCTCTTTTTATTTTCAAAACATCATTTAGCGGCAATCACTTCCTCCACTTTTCCACATCGAAGCATTGCTTCTCCAAAATAAGGATTAAGGACTTCCTCCTTTGTGCTAAGCCAATAGCCGCCGGTGTTATCAAAAGCCATGGGACAATATTGGTAATATAAGGGCTTTTCGTTCCCTCCAAAAGCCTTCACCAACCCGTATATCGAAGCAGTAATGGTAACAAGGTGCTCTCGCTGGTGATCCACTTCATCTAACACAATCATATGCAAACCATCGCTCTTCAGTTTGCTGGCATATTCATCATACACTTTCTTTTGCTCCACTGTGAGGCTATCACTATCAAAATGCTTCAGTTCGTTCAGCAGGTTTTGAGAAGCCGTTCTCGCCAGGGCTGGTTTATCTTCGACCATGGCATCCTTTAAAATTTCGTAGTCTTTCAACAACGCCTGGATATGATCTTTACCGGACTCAGAAATAAGGAACATTGCGTCCTCAGACGTAGCTTCAACCACAGTGTCCTGGTCCGAATTTGTTTTCTTATCGGAACACGCTATCAATCCTGATAGCAAAAGGAATGGTAAAAAAATATACGAAATGTACTTTCTCATATCGGTTTCAATATTTATGGTTAAGAATATTCATGACAAATTTAACAGGTTTATCATCATTTGTACTACTTTATTTTCTCACACATCAGCCTGCTTCCTGATTTATTGTAATGAAGCAAAACGAGATTAAGGCGGCAATCCGAATTGGACAAGCCAGGGTGAGTATTAACAGGAGAATTTTATGCTGAGAAGCAGAAAACTGACCAAGGGTTCTAGTCCGATAGCTCAAAAAGAGGACGCTCTTTCCAGCTAGCATTCAGCCTTTCATTTGCTATCTCAGCATCCTTATGTTCATGGATAAAGTGGTTGTACTGCTTTGCGTTCTGATCATATTTGATCCTGTGGAGCAATATCCTATAGTCCGCCTGATGAATATCTTCGATTAACTCATCCATTAGGGGGTAGCTGCCATAATCAGGATGGTTTACAACAAACTGTGTTACATCATTACTTAATGCATTAGAAACAGCATCATATTCATCTATCTTATTAGAGTTAGCCATGGTCTCCATATTATAACGGATAACCGACATTTGATCTATTCTGGTCATCAACTCGTCGTAGGTTTCTTTATCGTAGTTTTTGGTAAAACTCACTTCCTGCAAAAGGCGTTTCATATTGGCAAACTTCTCATTGTCATCTTTGATCATCTCCATCCAACTGGTCTGCAAACTATCATTAATCATTACAAACTGAAGGA
>LXQK01000215.1 GCA_001683905.1 Marivirga sp. ANT-B6 | reverse complement strand
ATTACTATGACGTCAGCTGACTTCTTGGCTCATAGAAACCGAATCTATTCCAAGCAACCCCGCAGGCTGGCTCCTCGCTGAAAACTTCCACCGGAAGTTTTCTTTGCGCTCAGCCCTCCAGTTAAGGGCATATTCTTTCCTCCGATTCCTGATACATCTACACAGTAGAGGTTGTTGGCCAAGGGCTTTGCAAAGATGTGCTTGCTTACCCACGCTACCGTGCCTCTGTATCTTGCCGCACAGGCTGGCTCCCGGTACTCCCGTACCAGGCCCTCTGTTCGTCAGTACCCGATTTTACGCATGCAATAATTTTTATTCTGTGGAATTCGTGAACGCTTCGCTAAGTTGTAGTCCCGCTTTTTTTGGCATAGCCAGCCCTTCTATGTTGTAATCCAAATTATTAGCCGAATTTCAGCAATTTTATTATATTTATCCTATAAATCTGAAGGGGAAATGGGCTCTGCTGGAGAGCAACCCATCAGCAATAGGATTTATGACGTAGAATAATTACAACGGCTCTGCTTTGTCAGCAGGGCTTTTTTTATCATTCATCGTCCAATATGGCTAAAAAAAACTCAAATAGAAATCTTTGCCAACCTCGATTTTATAACTTATTCTACAAAACAACCTTCTATCAACAGTCTCATTGAGCTGCATTACCTTGTTTTAATTTACATAGAAAATGAGCCGCAACCTTCGGGGTAACAGTCAGTATATCGCTGCAAGGGATGCGAGCGGTCTCATTGTTTTCTGGGTTGTTTTTATAGAACAGCTTTTTGTTTTTATTTCGTTATTTGAGGACTCCACACACATACGGAACCTTGTTTTTAAGTACATATCTTATCCTGCTCAACAACTTCTTGGCAATCCTTATGATCGCTTTGTTCGACTTCATCCGATTGCTATATTGATAATATGACCTGGCCAGGGCAGGGTCTACACGTGCGGCGATCCAGGCACTTTCTATCAGCGCACTTCTCAATACGCCATGCCCACGGGGTGTAATCCCCCCGACCCTTTCATTATCGCCCGATGAATTGGTAGATGGCACAAAACCGATAAAGCCGCAAAGCTGGTCCAAAGCAGCAAACCTGCCCATATCTTCCAGTTCTGTAAGGGTTGTCATGGCTGTTATCAGTCCAATGCCGGGTATGCTTTGAAGCAGTTCGGCATCTTGTTTATAAATCGTTGACCTTGACAGCCCCCTTATTTGATTGGTGACCTTCAATAATATTTTTCGTGTTTCATAATAAGAGGACAAGTACCCTTCTATGGTCAGCTTACAGGACGGCCTCAGTTCCAAGCCTTCCAACCAATCCAAAAACCTTTTTGTCCAACTGGTATTGACCAGTTCCGTCGGGATATGTATCCCATTAAAATGAAGAAAAGATTTTATACGGTTCTTTGCCCTTGCCATGTCAGTGACCAATGAACCCCTAAGCCTTACCAGGCCCCTGTCGCCAAGTGAGATGAGAGATGGTATGTGTATGCATGTCAGCTCATCGTTCCTGAGTGACCTGGCGATCTTTTTACTGTCCCTGGAATCTTCTTTCTGTACTTTTTCCTTTCCAGTGGTCGGTATGTCAGCGGCATTCACCACTATTGAATCAATACCCAGTTCGAGCAATTTAAAGTGTGTCCAATACCCCGAAAAACCAGCTTCATAGGCACTGTGATAAGCACCGCCTGGATAATTGTTCACCAAATGGTTGTACAGTATCTCCGGGTCTGGGGGCTGGGAAAAAGTCTTTTGGTGTAACTTGTCCATCATTATGGTAATGTTCCAACTCTTTAAATGTACGTCAATGCCAACATAAAATATTTTGTCCGGCATAATCTAATTGTTTAATTTGCTTCTGCATAAGTCTTAGGGTTTTATAGTGTTTGATCTTACTTTATTAAATCTATAAAATTCCTGAGATTTATGCATTTTACAAACATAAGGCCTTTGGGGCACTGCTACCCTGCAGGCCGGCTCCTCGCTGAAAACTTTCACTGGAAGTTTTCTTTACGCTCAGCCCTCTCACGGAAAACCAGCTTGCGGCTTACTAACAGGCTTCACCAACTCGCCTGTAAGGGACTTGCACCCTCTAGAATAATTTGATACCTTCGGTACCAGATGCCCATACTGGGCACACACAGCATATTTATGATAAAAGGGGTTTCGGTAGTAGGTCATAGTGTTGCTCTCTATCGTAGTTTATCTCCGGGGGGATAACTTTCAGGTCTAAATCCCCTTTCATCATAAATTTCAGCGTTGTGCGTAAGTTAAGAAAACTGAATCGTATGAAATTTTATAAAGCAAATAGAAAAGGATTTATCAATTATTTACTAATTGGTTCTGTGATAT
>LXQK01000214.1:422-3076 GCA_001683905.1 Marivirga sp. ANT-B6 | reverse complement strand
TAAAGTATTGAAAGTTTTATAAATATAATTTTAAACTAATTTTTTAACTATGAACTATGTTATCCTAACTTACGCGATCTATTTATGCATCACCCTCATCTTAATCATATGGGTAGCTAAAACCCTCTTCAGCAATGGCCGGATATTTCTGGTAGATATTTTTCATAATAATGAAGCATTGGCTGATAGCGTCAATAAGCTTTTGCTCGTCGGATTCTATCTGGTCAATATTGGCTACACGGTTTATGCTTTGCAGATCTATGATGACATAGCGACAGCACAGGTTATAATAGAAAAATTAAGCGTAAAGTTAGGTGCTATCATACTGATTCTGGGAGGCATGCACTTTCTCAACCTTTATATATTTTTCAATTTAAGAAAAAGGGCAAAAAATCATCGGTAATATGTGGCGCTATATTTTTTATTTACAGTCAGTCCTGGTTGGCTCAGCTATACTCACCGGTCTTGTGGGTTTTACGATCGATAGCGAATATTACATCTTTTCCCTTTTACTGCTTTTTATCATTGGCATAACCAACTACTTCATTTCAACCGTCCTAAAGTTTGGCCGGGTTAGTCACCATCCAATGGTAAATCTGCATTGGGGCGCATCTACTGGTTACCTGGGTCTGGTTACAGCTTTCTTCCTTTTAGCGCTTGATACAAATTCCAACTGGAACTTTACGATTTTGGCAAGTATACCCTGGATTTTTCCTTTGTGGTTGTGGTGGATACTTCTTGGTATGAAAAATAAAAAATTATGAAAAAGATTGTTATTGCTGGCGGAACGGGTTTTCTAGGCCAAAGCCTTCGCGCTTTCTTTGAACAAAAGGGGTACCAGGTGGTGATACTTTCAAGAACGCCTCTTTCCGATCAGGCGAACGTCAAATATCATGAATGGGACGGAAAACACCTTTGGAACTGGACCGGTACTTTGGAGGACGCCGAGGCACTCATTAATTTAACTGGAAAATCTGTTGACTGCAGATATAATGCAGCCAATAAAAAGTTGATTTATGATTCCAGGTTAGATGCTACAAAGGTGCTGGGGCTGGCGATTGGAAAATGTGTAAAACCACCGAAAGTATGGATCAATGCGGCTTCAGCTACCATCTATAGGCACGCTGTGGATAAGCAAATGGATGAAATAACAGGGGAGCTGGGGACAGGTTTTTCTGTAGATGTCTGCCGAAAATGGGAGGAGACTTTTCAGGAGCAGTTGGTACCTGAGACCCGAAAGGTAGTTTTGCGAATTGCCATTGTATTAGGGAAAAATGGAGGTGCATTGCAGCCGCTGAAAAAGTTAGTCCAATTCGGTTTAGGCGGAAAGCAAGGCCCCGGAACACAATTTTTTAGCTGGATTCATGAGGCGGATTTTGTGCAAATTGTGGATAGGGTTATTCAGGATCCATCGCTCTGTGGGCATTACAATGTGGCAGCACCTCAGCCTGTTACCAATGCAGACCTGATGAAATCGCTAAGAAACACCCTTCATATCCCGATAGGAATACCGATGCCAGGCTGGCTGTTGAAATTAGGAGCCCTAATGATCAATACCGAAACGGAATTGATCTTAAAAAGTAGAAATGTTATTCCTGCTAAATTAAGCGAGGCCGGCTATAAATTTAAATTTGCCACTTTAAAGGACGCTTTAAATGACCTGCTATGTGCAAAGCAGTGAGCAGAGGCCATAGTAGTTGGCAGTAATGAACTGTCACCTTAGGGATTAAGGCAGTGTCTGGCAAATCAATGAAGGACCGATCGTCTTGGTGCTTGAAGTTCGGATGGGAGGCGTTGCTAGCTCACCCTTAAAAGTAGAGCAAAGCCATAGTCGGTTGTAAAGAGCGATAAAGATATACTTGAACAGCCGTACACCAGACCGGTACGTACGGTAGTGCGAGTGCGCCGTAGGCTTATGGCTCACGCCATCTACGTTTGGGGCGCGTTTTTCTACATTTCCTTCCAAATCAAATAGGTTGTATAAATCATATAGAATCCAAGAAGCAATGCAGACTCCCATCTGTCTATTTTTTTGTTTTCCCTGTAAACATTGCGATAAATAGAAATATAGTTTCTCCCAATAATATTGCAATGTCAAGATTAAAGTTTTGATTGAAAGTAATAGGCTAAATAAAAGAGCTAATGGAATGATATTGGGATTTCACGCCACACAGTTGATGATTGAACTGCAATCGGAAATATTGAACCTGCTAATCCCAGTATAAAAAACAGGTTGAAATTGTTGCTTCCAATGATGTGCTCTTGATGGGTATGCAAATTTTTTATAGCTTTATTTATTCCAATGCACAAAGCTATGAAACGAATTTCGCATTGCTTATGCCTGTTATGCCTCGTCTTCTTTACGTTTGCATTTACTGAAGATGACGATGTGGCTGATGATACCGAAATTGATGTAAGTTTGCTCTATGGCAAATGGAAGCTTAAAGATGCCCGTGGATACGGTACCTTTAGCGGTGATATAAGCGGCACCTTTCTCTTTACCGGTGAGGAGTCTGATGCAACCCTTACATTTCCTTCGGGTGTTTTGGAGGGTGGTGCATTCAGGGATGGCGGCCTATATGGAACAATGACTTATGTTCCCGCCGACCTCGGGCTTCCAGAAGGTACTCGTGGCTGGGATAATATGCTGCCTA
>LXQK01000214.1:0-293 GCA_001683905.1 Marivirga sp. ANT-B6 | reverse complement strand
GTGGAATATATGGTGACTTTGATGGTTTAATTGACGAACTAACCGAGGACACATTTATACTCACGGGTCACAGTACTAATGTTCAATTACTTAGCAACCCCGGAAGCAATAGGGCTATCTTGGATGGGTTGTATACCTTTACTTTCGTTAAATAATATTTTATAGCTAATTTTATGGTACGATTTGCTAGTTCAAGAGTCAAATCATTTTACCTCAGAAAAGCAAAGGAACTAATGGCTACCGGAGATCTGACCATCTCAGAAGTACCCTATCAGGTAGGCTTTCTTGTCTTT
>LXQK01000213.1:1715-21289 GCA_001683905.1 Marivirga sp. ANT-B6 | reverse complement strand
GGTGATGTGGTCAAGGAAAAGAGAATTTCCAGGTCTTATAAAATGAGTAAAGATGTGAAAGTGAGTCTCACAAACCAGTTCGGGAAGGTGCATGTAAATACATGGGATAAGCCGGAACTAACCGTGGATATTACCATAACAGTAGAAAAAACAACCGACGCAAAGGCGCAGGAACTGATCGACAAGATTGGTGTGATTATCGACGATCAGGGCAAGGTAAAGTCTTTCAAGACAGTCATCCAAGGGAGTGTTAACAACAAAAATGGCGAAAAATTTGAGATAAATTATGTGGTAAACATGCCCAAAAACAATCCCCTGGATCTTGAAAATAAGTTTGGTGATGTATATTTGGCAGATATAAGCGGCCCTTTAAATTTGAAAGTATCGTATGGACAATTAAAAGCTGGCCATCTAACAAACACAAATACAACCACCAGTCTCGAGTTTGGCGGAGGACATATTACGGCACAGGAAGATGGAACCCTTACTGTAAAGTATTCCAGCCTTACCGTCGAAAAATTGGGGAATGTATCTCTTGATAACCAATTTTCAGACATAAACGTTAATAGCTCAGGTAATATGGTACTCAATAGCAAATACGGTGATGTGAAAATAGGTAAGTCGCAAAATATATCAGGGAAAGTGTCCTTTTCGGGATTTCAGCTGGCCAACCTCGATGAATCGTTGACACTAAATGCATCCTATGTCAATGCCTTAAAAATAGAAAAAGTGGACAAGGGATTTAGACTCATCAGTATCAATGGTAATTTTAGTTCATGCGAGATATATCTACCGATGGAGATTAATTGTGATACAAACCTAACCACGCGGTTTGGTGACGTGAAGTATAATAAAGATAAGATTAGCTTCAATTACATCAATGTAGGAAATACAAAGTCTGAGTACAAAGGCAAGATCGGGTCTTCAACAAAGGCGCCGTCAAACCTGCAGGTAAATACCAGTTATGGCAATATTAAAATTATAATAGTAGAAAGGTAGGGGGATGGTATTGAAGAAAGGATGTCAATCAGTCTTTCTTCAATACATACTTCCATATTCAAAAGTATCTTTCTTGGAATCCAGCAGCATACCTTTTTCACATTTTAAAACACGGGCTGGATAATTCTTTAGCAATTGATGGTTGTGAGTGGCCATCAAAACGGCAGTTCCCTGGTGGTTAATTTCGAGGAAAAGCTTAAATACGCCTTCAGCGACTTCAGGGTCTAAATTTCCAGTGGGCTCGTCCGCTAAAAGTATAACCGGCTCATTAATTAGTGCCCTCGCTATTACGATCCGTTGCTGCTCTCCACCAGAAAGTTGGTAAGGCATTTTGCCCGCTATAGCTCCCAGTCCTACCCGCATCAGAACTTCTGCCAGCCTCTTTTTCATCGCTGATTTATCTTTCCATCCGGTGGCCTTCATGACGAAAAATAGGTTTTCTGAGACCGAACGATCCTGAAACAACTGGAAATCCTGAAAGACGATGCCTAACTTTCTCCTCAGATAGGGCACTTGAGAACGCTTGATGGTACGTATGTTAAAATCCGAAACAGAAATATCGCCCAGACGAAGGGGAAGATCGGCGTACAACGTTTTCAATAAAGAAGATTTGCCACTACCCGTTCTTCCTATCAGGTATACGAATTCACCTTTCTCTATATCAAAATCGATATCATTTAGAATGGTATTTTGTTCCTGGAAGATACAGGCATTGGAAACTTTTACAACCGGCTCAGAAGAGAATAACATATTTAGATGGTTAGTTTCTTTAATTTACCGAAAGGAAGTTCATGGATAATTTTACTCAATGCTTCTTCTTTTCCATCGAGGCCATACTTTTCGAGATTTTTTAGAGGCCTGTCAGCACGGAAATATGCTATAAGTACGAAGTTATCGTCTCTCAATTGTATATAATCAGGAATTTTAGCCTTTCCCTTTACTTTGATGATATGCATTGATCAGGATTTCTTAGAAGAATGAATCAAGCCTGGCAAGCGAATAAGAATCGACGCTGCCAGGCTATGAAAGATTTACGCATTGGCGCGTTTATGGTCGCTCAAAAATTGCTCGAGCCCTTTGTCTGTCAACGGATGGTTGAGCAGGCCCGTTATTACTTTCAATGGGCACGTCACTACGTCGGCCCCTATCTCTGCACATTGTAAAAGATGGATGGTATGCCTTACCGAAGCAGCTAAGATTTCCGTTTCGAAACCATAGTTGTTGTATATATTCACGATTTGAGCAATCAGCTCCATTCCGTCTGAGCCTACGTCATCAAGGCGGCCAACAAAAGGTGAAACATAACTTGCGCCAGCCTTAGCCGCTAATATGGCTTGGCCTGCAGAAAAAATCAACGTGCAATTGGTTCGAATACCTTCCTGCGAAAAATATTTAATCGCTTTGACACCATCTTTAATCATTGGCACTTTTACTACAATCTTATCATCGATTTTGGCAAGTTCTTTTCCCTCTTTGATAATGGCATCAAAATCAGTAGCAATAACTTCAGCACTCACATTATCATCAACAATTTTACAGATAGCACGGTAGTGCTCCAAAACATTGTCATGCCCCTTGATGCCTTCTTTGGCCATCAGGCTTGGATTTGTCGTAACGCCATCCAGCACCCCTAATTCGTATGCTTCTTGGATTTCTTTAAGATTGGCCGTGTCAATAAAAAATTTCATGGAATAAAGTTTAGATGATTGCAAAAAGATTTCTTCTGTCCCTGCTAAAAAAAGACTTATACAACGGGAAGGTTGTGTAAAGCTAAATATAAAAATGAAAAAGTAATAAAAAGGATAAGAAAACAGGGAAGAAAAAAAGGCAAATCAGATATCGCACCGCTACAACCGTCTACCCTTGCTTCTTTCCAGACCTGGGGGGGTTCGACAGGAGCTGGTCGTACCGATTTGCCGTTGCAAAGTTAGTAACTAATCATTTTAAAAAAAATGATATTGAAAATATAATGTAAAAAACGCTTAATCCTGTTTTTCTACCAGCCCCTTGAGGTGTAGATTGAACTCCAGCGCACCAGATACTACAAATCCATCCACAGCCAACGCATCATAAATTCCCTCATCATATTGCAGTTTCTTTTTAGTTTTTACGGTGTCAGAAATGGTCAGTTGAAATCCCTGGAAAGTTTCTGGATTTACCTGTAGAAGGACAAGCGAACCCTTCTCTTCCTTTTTATAATATGAATGAATGATATTTTTTTGCTGCATGTAATATTTAGAGCGATTTATAGAGTATAGTACCTTAAATTATATCATCATCATCATCATCGAATATATCCTCATCAAGATCAATATCTTCCTCCAGATCAAAGTCGATATAATGATCATCGATCAATTCACTTTCATCATCAAGGTCATAAACCTCAACTTCAAATTCATCTTTCTCGATAAAGTCATCTTCAAATTCGTCTTCATCATCAATATCATCCAGATCATCGAATGCTTTGTCATCGTATAGTGCCATGGTATTTTAGTTTTCTGGTTCAAATACTATAATAATCACCTTAATTTGTAAAATCTACAAATATTTCAAGCATTTTAATTCCACAAAATAAACATTATTTTACATGCACTACTTCGGTTCAAAAGTTTAGAAAAGAAATCCAATTATCACGTTGCTACAGAT
Source organism: Marivirga sp. ANT-B6 (assembly GCA_001683905.1). Taxonomy (GTDB): domain Bacteria; phylum Bacteroidota; class Bacteroidia; order Cytophagales; family Cyclobacteriaceae; genus ANT-B6. The sequence continues at coordinate 17,644 of LXQK01000213.1, read as the reverse complement.
TCTAAACCAGCCAGTTCGGGAAGTTTGATGCTTGCAACCAATTCTTCCTCCAGTAGCGTTGCCCATGCCATCATATATTTTACAACATCATCCCGCTTATTGTACGACAAATTTGTCCCTTCCTTTCCCAGTGCTTTGATTACGTGGTGGTCACTAAGTTTTTCCAGATTTTTAAAATCCTCAATGTCTAGTCCGGCATCCAGCATTTGGCTGATCATGAGATCCATAGGGTATCCGCTTTGCGGACAATATTCTTCACTTTGCTCGGACCAGTCACCACTTTTTCGCATGGCATGCGCATGAATATCACCTTTGGAGAGGTGGGTGATTTCCTGCGCCAGATGCCCACAATTACAGCTTCCCATGTGGCCCCATTGGTAACTTGTATTTTTAGCAATTTTTTGCGCTGCGCGATGAAGCGTTTGAATTAAAAATAAATTAGCTTTTGCCATATTTAATTTTTTTTTATGCAACAAAATGAACTGACTTTCTGTATAAGTATTCTACTACCTTCTTAATGTAATTTTTAATAAGAAAGTTTACTTTTTATTATACTACACTTTTTTAAACTGATTGATATGAGAGCACAAAATACAAAATATATCGATACCAAAACGGATTTTGGCTTTGATGGAATTGTGAATAGCAATGAAATAAATCCACGACCTCAACACCACTATGAAGATATTACATCGCGGATGGAGCTTATACAGGATGTAATCGATAGAACGGTAGACAGGAACTTTGGAAAGGAATATCTTGAAGATCTGGAAAAACTCAACCGAAAGTATCCGGTAGCTTATAAGCTTGTGCATGGCGTTCGGGTTTATGACATTTAACTTGCCGTCATCATGGCATAATTATTGACTACACATCCCTGGAAATATTTGTTTAGAAGGTTGGCTATCACTAACCTTTTTTTTATGCTGGTTCTCACTTTGGAACTTTCTACATGAAATTATTTTTCTATCCTTGAATTTTAACTTTTTAAATAATCCCAATACAGTGAAACTCAATAATAAATATATTTTAATTTGTAGTATTTTCCTGATCTATGGCTGTCAGAGTAAAAAAAGTCAATTTGATATCCAGTCTGAAAAGGTCACTGAAATTATCAAAGAAAGCTCGGCAGCGATTCAGGTAAAGGAGTATTTTCCTGACAGTGATGTTAGGGAGGAGCTTCATCATGAATTTGAAGCATTCTATGCCGACCGTGGATATTCGCTGGCTTGGCTTTCATTTGATGAGCCCCTTGAACAGACAGATCAATTGCTCAAAGCGATGTCTGAAGCGCATAAAGAGGGTCTGGATCCTAATAGTTATCGTATTGTAGAAATTGAGGAATTGCGTGACAATTTATTTAAGGAAAAAAGTCGGAAGGAAGCAAGGCAGGAAAATAAGGCGAGAGTTAGTAAAAATGAGACAATAGCTACAGAGGCTAAGGCACAGGATACACTACGACTAAACAACCTGGCCAGGCTGGATTTCTTGCTTACATCTACCTATCTCACATATGCATCGCATTTGCTCAATGGGAAGATAAATCCAGGCGAGAAAGAAGAATGGTTTAGCAAACCACGCGAAGCAGACTTTTCCGCACACCTTGCCGATGCCATTCAAGCGAAAAACATAGAAGCTTCACTGATGGACCTGGTGCCTAAGAATAAAGCCTACGCCCAGTTAAAGCAGTCTTTGGCTACCTATCGGGAAATACCAGCGGAGAGTTGGAAGGCGCTACATGGTCAGGTGGATCTAAAGGCTGGCGATAGAGGGAGCGAAGTGCTTACATTGAAAAAAAGACTTGTAGCAACCGGTGACCTCGATGCAGCATTGATAACATCAGCAGATTCTATCGTATTTACACCTGGACTTGTCGACGCGCTGAAGAAATACCAGGTAAGGCATGGCCTTGAAGAAAACGGCAAGCTCAATCCTCAGACCCTGGGGTCATTAACTGTACTATTACAAGCTAGAATGGAGCAAATCATGTTGAACATGGAACGGATGCGTTGGCTTCCTGATAACTTCGGAGAGAAGTATGTCCTTGTTAATATTCCGGATTACAGGCTGAAACTTGTAGAGGGGGAAAAAACGACCTTGGAAATGAAAGTCATTGTGGGCAAGGAATACAATGCCACACCAATTTTCAGTGACACAATGGAATACGTTGTTTTCAGCCCTACATGGACAGTGCCTTTGTCTATTGCCAGTGAAGAGATGCTGCCAAAAATAAAAAAAGATCCTAATTACCTGCAAAAAAATAACCTCACGATATATGACGGATGGGACAAGGATGCAGCCCCATTAGATCCTAAAAAAGTAGACTGGAAGAAGATTGACGCGGAAGAGTTTAATTATAAAATAGTAGAAGCTCCAGGTCGCGCTAATTCTTTGGGAAGAATTAAATTTATGTTTCCCAACAGTCTGGCCATCTATCTTCATGATACACCTGCCGGTCATTTGTTTGAGAGAAGCGACAGGAGCTTTAGTCATGGTTGTATCCGGGTGGAAAAGCCGGTAGCGCTGGCCGAATACTTGCTCAAAGACAAAGGTTGGGATGAACCAAAGATACAGGAGGCCATGCAGCAGGAAGAGCCTGAAGAAGTGCTGCTTTCTGAAAAGCTACCTGTTCACCTGGTTTATTGGACGGCATGGGTAGGTGAAGATGGAAGCTTGCAGTTTAGAGAGGATATTTATAAGCATGACCAGAAACAACAAAGAGCACGAGATGTAAAAGATAAGGAGTTATTGTCGGTGGTGAAATAGCTAAAAGACGATAATCTTTGAAAAATCTTTTGACTTTTTTTGTACATTTGAAATCTTTACATAATTTAGTGCCCATATGAGCGCAATTACAGTTAATACTTTAGGTTGGTGGCAGTTTCTAATTTGAAACAGACAGCGACTTTGTATTAATAATATAATATAACTTTCTAAGCCCGCTGTCGATAGCGGGCTTTTATTTTTAACATGAAAACGAATAAACTTAACATACGTGTTTGGTGGTGGCACTTCGATTATGTGGATTGAACGACACCCCTATATCCTACTCGAAGGCTTGTTGTTCACACTCAAGCCTTTTTTTATTGATTCTAACTAAAATGTATTGAAAAAGTATCAAATAAATTCCAGGTATAAGCAATTGTTGGCAGACACGGTTACACCGGTAAGCATCTACCTCAAATTGCGCGACAAATTCAGCAATTCTTTGCTGTTGGAAAGCTCCGATTATCATGGCAATGAAAATAGTTTTTCATTTATATGCTGTCAGCCCATCGCCTCGTTTAAAGTAACGAAGTCGGAAGTGGAGCAGCAGTATCCCGGACAACCCACTGAGCGATTCACGGCAAAAAATGGAGAGGTTGTCTCCCTGCTGACAAACTTTTCATCATCGTTCGAGACTGTTTCTATGGCCCCTGAGGCACAGCAACAACAAGAAAGAATGTTAGGTGCGCTGGAGAGTCATCCGGCCAATCCTTTCAAGTTTTTATCCAATGGCCTGTTTGGCTATATGTCCTATGACGCCATTTCATATTTTGAAGACATCGATCTGTCAGAAAATGAGAATTTTGCCTATGAGATTCCTGAAATCTATTACCAGGTTTTTCGATTTGTAATTGCGGTAGATCATTTTAAGAATGCGTTATATATTTTCGAACATCTGGGCGAAGAGGAGACCAAGGCTACGGGAATAGACCAGATTGTCGCCCTGATCAACAACAAAAATCACCCATCGTATCAGTTTGAGGCAGCATCTGATGAAGAATCCAACTATACTGATGCGGAATTTCTGAAGATCATTAAGCAAGGTCAGGCGCATTGCTTTCGGGGCGATGTTTTCCAGATTGTCCTTTCCAGAAGGTTTCAGACCGATTTTCGCGGCGACGACTTCAATGTATACCGCGCCTTAAGGTCCATTAATCCCTCTCCCTACCTTTTTTATTTCGACTATGGCAATTTCAGGATCTTTGGCTCTTCCCCCGAAGCGCAGATCGTCATCAAGGACGATAAAGCTAGTATATATCCTATTGCTGGCACCTTTCGTCGTACAGGAAACGACCAGTCAGATGCGCTATTGGCCCAACAACTTTATGATGATGTAAAAGAAAATGCCGAACATGTGATGCTTGTAGACCTGGCTCGCAATGACCTCAGCAGAAATAGTGAGAAGGTTGAAGTGGAAACGTTCAAAGAGATCCAGTACTTTTCCCACGTGATCCATCTTGTCTCTAAAGTCACCGGAAAGCTTTCAAAGGAGGCGTCTCCCATCCAGATGGTTGCCGACACTTTTCCTGCCGGCACCTTATCAGGTGCGCCAAAGCATATGGCTATGAAGTTGATCAACCAGTATGAAATAAGCCGGAGGGGCTACTACGGTGGTGCGATTGGCTTCTTAGGCTTCAACGGTGAATTCAACCACGCCATCATGATCCGATCTTTTTTAAGCCAGAACAATGCGTTGTACTACCAGGCAGGTGCCGGTGTGGTCGCTAAGTCTGTACCAGAAAGTGAAGTGCAGGAAGTGAATAATAAGCTGGCTGCCCTGCGACAGGCCATTAAAATGGCAGAAGGAATTTAAAGTATGCAACAGTCATGAAGATACTGATACTCGACAATTACGATTCATTCACTTATAACCTGGTCTACCTGGTGAGGGACCTGGGCTTTGGAAATCATATGGATATCTACCGCAATGACAAAATCTCATTGGATGTCGTTGCCGATTATGATAAAGTATTGCTGTCGCCAGGGCCTGGCGTCCCCTCGGAGGCAGGCATCATGATGGACCTGATCCGCCGTTATGCCCCCACAAAAAGTATTCTCGGCGTCTGCCTTGGCCACCAGGGTATCGGCGAAGCTTTTGGCGCAACGCTACTAAACATGCCAGAGGTGCTACACGGAGTAGCCGGAAATGTGGTCGTTAGTAATACCAGCGAAAAATTATTTGCAGGTATACCTGCGACTTATAAGGCATGTCGCTATCATTCCTGGACCGTATTGCCAGCATCGGTGCCCGAGGTTCTTGAGATCACGGCTCACGATGAGAAAGGCAATGTCATGGCCCTGGCCCACCGATTGTATGACGTTCGAGGAGTACAATTTCATCCTGAATCTATTCTTACTGAACATGGGAGGAAGCTGCTTCATAATTGGTTGGTAAAGTAGTGCACGTGACAGATTAATTTATAACAGAAATAAAGCATGAAGAAAATTTTAAATGATCTTTTTGAATATAAATCATTAGACAAGGCCACAGCGAAAGAGATATTGATCAACCTGACGTTGGGGAAGTATGCCCAAAGCCAGGTAGCGGCATTCCTTACTGTATATATGATGCGCAGCATTACCGTAGAAGAGCTGGAAGGTTTTCGTGATGCCATGCTCGAACTGTGCATCGCCTTACCTTTAGATGATTACGATGCTATTGACCTCTGTGGGACTGGCGGCGATGGTAAAGATACCTTTAACATATCTACATTAGCATCCTTTTTGGTTGCCGGTGCGGGGCAACCCGTTGCGAAGCACGGCAATAATGGTGTTTCATCCATATGTGGCTCCTCCAACTTATTAGCATATTTCGGCTATACATTCACCAACAATCAGAAATTACTATGCAAAAGCATCGAGGAGGCAGGTATCTGTTTTCTTCACGCGCCCCTTTTTCATCCTGCAATGAAAAATGTAGCGCCGATACGGATGGAGCTAGGTGTTAAAACGTTTTTCAATATGCTGGGTCCCATGGTTAACCCTTCGTTTCCTAAAAAACAATTGGTAGGTGTGTTTAGTCTCGAACTGGCACGGTTGTACGCTTACCGTCCCATGGTTAACCCTTCGTTTCCTAAAAAACAATTGGTAGGTGTGTTTAGTCTCGAACTGGCACGGTTGTACGGTTACCTTTACCAAAAGACCGAAAAACAGTTTATGATCATCCACGCACTAGACGGATATGATGAAGTTTCGCTCACGGGCGCATTCAAGCTATTTTCAAATGGCTCAGAAAAGATGATGCAGCCAGAAGATCTTGGAATGGCAACCCTGCATGCGGGGCAGCTGTCCGGCGGCGATACAATTGAAGCATCGGCAAAAATCTTTCTGGATATATTAGAAGGAAACGGTACCAGGGCTCAGAACGACGTCGTAATTGCCAATGCAGCCATGGCGCTTCAATGCGCCAATGCGGGCCGACCTATTGAAGAATCGGTTGCTATGGCTCGGGAATCCCTGACATCAGGCAAGGCCCTGCAGACGTTTAAGAAATTACTAGCAATAAGTGCATCAAAAGGAAGCAAAAACGTATATTAAATATGAATATTTTAAATAAAATCCTGGCCTTTAAGGAAAAGGAAGTAGCAGAAAGAAAAAGTTTGTTTCCTGAAAAGTTGCTCGAGCAGAGTACCTATTTCGCTTGTCAGCCGGTTTCAATGGTGAAATATCTTAACCGTACAGACAAAGCCGGTATTATAGCGGAGATAAAAAGAAAATCTCCTTCTAAAGGAATGATTAATCCGTATGTCTCCATAGAAAGGACGTCCATAGGCTATATGCAGGCAGGTGCTTCAGCTTTATCCATCCTTACAGATAAGGAGTTTTTTGGCGGCAAAAATGATGATCTTACGGTGGCACGGCGGTATAACTTCTGTCCCATCATAAGAAAAGATTTTATCATTGATGAATACCAAATACTGGAAGCCAAGTCTATTGGTGCAGATACAATCTTGCTGATTGCGGCGGCATTGGCACCAATGCGTCTAAAACAATTGGCGCAATTTGCCAGGTCTCTGCGCCTGGAGGTCTTGCTGGAGGTGCACAACGAAAAAGAGCTTACCGATAACCTGGAAGCTGGAGCCGATTTGATTGGCGTAAACAATAGAAATCTGCAGACGTTTGAAGTCAGCATTGAAAATTCTATCAAACTGGGAGCACTCATTCCTTCTGAGTTCGTTAAAGTTTCTGAAAGTGGCATTAACGACCCTCGGACGATTATTGAACTAAAATCCTACGGTTATAAAGGGTTTTTGATAGGTGAACATTTTATGCAAAATAGTAGACCCGAAAAAGCCTGCGCCTCTTTCATTGATGCCCTCGAAAAGCTGCAGCGGCCAGTGGGTGCAAAAATATAAATCGCAGGAAAGCATGGCAAAAAAAAGCCTACAACTCAAAGTGTGTGGCATGATGGAGTTGGAAAACCTTCAGATGGTAGCAGCACTCCATCCTGATTATATAGGATTCATCTTTTACGACCAGTCACCCCGTTATGCAGGCGATAGTCTAACGGCTGAAGCAGCAAAAGGACTGCCATCGGGGATAGCAAAAGTGGGCGTGTTTGTAAATAGTACAACAGCTTTTATCACCGGAAAGGTAAAGGAGTACCAACTGAATTTGGTGCAGCTGCATGGTGGCGAAACCGCCGAACAATGCCAGCAGCTGAGGGAGAAAGGATTGAAGGTCATCAAAGCGTTTGCAATGGATAACGCTTTCGATTTCAATCGGCTTATTCCCTATAAACCTTTTGTCGACTATTTCCTTTTTGACACCAAAGGCAAATCTTTTGGCGGAAACGGACAACTCTTCGATTGGAGAATCCTGGAGGCATATGATCAGGAGATTCCATTTTTTTTAAGCGGGGGCATAGCGCTTGAACATTTGGAGGCCATCGGGGCGTTGGCGGGGATGAATATGCACGCGCTGGATGTAAACAGTAAATTTGAAGTTTATCCTGGTTTTAAGGATATAACAAAGCTGCAGCAATTGAAGAAGCAGCTGGTAGAAAAAGAGATTTAAATACAGAGAAATGGAATATAATGTAAATGATAAAGGGTTTTATGGCAAATTTGGGGGTGCTTACATCCCTGAAATGCTATATCCAAATGTAGCAGAATTGCGTGATACCTATCTTGAAATCATTCAGGAAACGGCATTCCAGGAGCAGTTTTACTACTTGCTCAAACATTACGTAGGCAGGCCTACACCGCTTTACCTAGCTGAGCGACTGTCAGAGAAATATAAGGCCCAGATTTACCTGAAGCGAGAAGACCTCTGCCATACCGGCGCCCATAAGATAAACAACACCATCGGTCAAATATTGGTAGCCAGAAAACTTGGCAAAAAAAGCATCATCGCAGAAACCGGTGCGGGCCAGCATGGTGTAGCGACAGCCACAGTGTGCGCCTTGATGGGGATGGACTGCATCATCTACATGGGAAGCCATGATATGGAAAGGCAAAAGCCCAATGTAGAGCGTATGAAGATCCTTGGTGCTACGGTAATACCGGCCACCAGTGGAAGTAAAACGCTCAAAGATGCCACCAATGAAGCGATGCGCCATTGGATCAACCACCCACAGGAAACCCACTATATCATTGGCTCCGTGGTAGGCCCTCACCCTTACCCCGCTATGGTCGCACTTTTTCAGTCGGTTATCAGCGACGAAATCAAGATGCAGCTGCAGCAGCAGATCGGCCGCGAAAACCCGGATTATATCATCGCCTGCGTAGGAGGAGGAAGCAATGCTGCCGGTGCCTTTTACCATTTTATGGATAATAAGGATGTAAAACTGGTAGCTGTAGAGGCCGCTGGCAAAGGCGTAAACTCAGGCCAGTCGGCTGCGACAACGGCTTTGGGTACCATGGGCATCTTGCATGGCTCCCGAACGCTGCTGATGCAAACAGAAGATGGACAGGTCACAGAACCATACTCCATTTCTGCAGGCCTCGACTACCCCGGTATCGGCCCTTTGCATGCACACTTATTTGATACAAAGAGAGCGACTTTCTATGCCGTTACCGATGAAAACGCCATGAAAGCAGGTATAGCCCTCAGCAGGCTCGAAGGTATTATTCCAGCAATAGAGACTGCCCACGCCCTGGCTGCACTCGATGAAATGCAGTTACAACCCCATGAAAGCAGGTATAGCCCTCAGCAGGCTCGAAGGTATTATTCCAGCAATAGAGACTGCCCACGCCCTGGCTGCACTCGATGAAATGCAGTTACAACCGACCGATGTGGTGGTGATCAACTTGTCGGGACGGGGAGACAAAGACCTGGATACCTATATTAAATGGGGCGGCTATTGAAAGCAAGGTTAACCCGCGGAAACAATAGCCACTAATACTTTACCACCAACAAAGCAACGACGCATGAACCGATTAGACGAGGTTTTTCAACAGAAAAAAGCAAATATTTTATCCGTATATTTTACAGCAGGGTTTCCCGGTTTAACGGATACAATTCCCATTATGACGCATTTGCAGGATGCAGGCGCCGATATCATTGAAGTGGGTATTCCCTATTCCGACCCGGTGGCGGATGGGCCCACTATCCAGGAGAGCAATCAGGCGGCACTTAAAAACGGAATGAACCTGCGCCTTTTGCTCCAGCAGCTCAAAGATGTACGGAAGCAGATAAACATTCCCATCGTTTTGATGGGGTATTTCAATCCTGTCATGCAATATGGCATAGAAAGATTCTGCCAAGAATGTCATGAGCTAGGGGTGGATGGCTTCATCTTTCCCGATTTGCCTATGCAAATGTACCTGGATGAGTTCAAAGAAGCGTTTGAGAAACACGGGCTTCATAACATCTTCCTGATCACACCCCAGACGTCTGATGAGCGCGTTCGGGCTATCGATAAAAATTCCGACAGCTTTATCTATGTCGTTTCTTCGGCCAGCATCACCGGTGCAAAAACCGGTATCAGCTCCGAACAGGAGGCCTATTTTCAACGGATATGCGACCTGAAATTGAAAAACCCAACCCTGATAGGATTTGGCATTTCAAATCAGGAAACTTTCGAAAAGGCATGCAAGACAGCCCACGGGGCAATTATTGGCAGTGCTTTTATTAAAGTACTCGAGCACAGTAAAGATTTAAAAACCGATATACATAACTATATCAGAAGTGTAAAAAAGGCACATGAAAACATAATCCATTAAGTGGCTTTATCATTAACGCAACTGAAATCATTTCTAAAAAAATACCCAGATGATCATTCAATTACATCAAGAAATAGCAGCGGTTCAGAAGGAAGCCATTGTGAAAAAAGCGCTGACGCTTCAATATAAAACCACCGAAGTAAAAACCCAGCACGGCAATTACCTGGTAGGAATTGGTAAAAGTGAATTCGACATTCGTGAGCTGGGGCATATGGAAGGCATAGCCGATATCCATATCGTCTCTGATAACTACAAGCTGGTATCCAAGAAGTGGAAGGTAAAGCCTACGGCAATTGACCTTGGCGATGGTGTAGCCATTAGGTCCGGCGACTTAGCGGTAATGGCGGGGCCATGCTCGATAGAAGGGGAGGAGCAGGTGTATAAAACCATTGCCCACCTCAAAGCAAACGGCGTGAAGATCATGCGTGGCGGCGTATACAAACCACGTAGTTCGCCTTACTCGTTCCGTGGCATGGGTATCGACGGCCTGAAAATGTGGCATAAAGCGGCGCGGGAGGCAGGTATTAAGATCATCACAGAGGTAATGCAGGTGTCGCAGATAGCAGAAATGCACGATTATGTCGATATATTCCAGGTGGGCGCGCGTAATACCCAGAATTTTAACTTGCTGGACGAGCTGGGAAAAGTTGACAAAGCCGTAATGATCAAGCGCGGCATATCAGGAACTGTCGACGAATTATTATATTCTGCCGAATATGTTTTCTCTGGCGGCAATGAAAAGCTGATTTTATGCGAGCGCGGAATCAGAACCTACGAAACGTCCAGCAGGAATACCCTGGATTTGAACTCCATTCCTGTATTGAAAGAAAAGACGCATCTTCCTGTGGTGGCAGACCCCTCGCATGGTATCGGCATCCGGGAATACGTGGAGCCGATGACGCTGGCCAGCATCATGGCCGGGGCGGACGGCGTGATCTTTGAAATTCATGAAAAACCTGAAGAAGCTTATTCTGACGGACAGCAGACCTTAAATTTTAAAGAATCGGAAACCCTCATTGGTAAGATCAACAAAGTATTCGCGCTCAGAGAAAGCTTATAGATTATGCCAGAAATTATTTTTTTGAAGAACAAAATAATATCCATATCTTTGAACCCGATGAACAATCAAAACAAGCATTATTACTATTATCAACTACGAAGCCACCTTCGGAAGGGAAATAGTATGTTCATCTGCTAAAAAGATCTAAGAGAGCAAAACATATTCAACCTGGCCCGAACTTCGGACCAGGTTTTTTTTTGCCCTTTTAGAGCATAAAATCCAGGTATTAAGAAAATATAAAAAATGGAATTAAAGCAACATTACGAAAATTATACAGCAGAAGACCAGGCTGTTTGGAAGATTCTCTTTGAGCGGCAGATAAAGATTTTACCGGGGGCAGCTACCAGCGAGTTTATGAAAGGCATCCCCAAAGTGGCCTTTACTGCAGAGGCCATTCCCGACTTTGAAGCAACCAACAAACTGCTGCAGGGCCTTACCGGGTGGAGCCTTGCTGCCGTACCGGGTATCGTCAACGACGAACTGTTCTTCGACCTGATGTCCAACAGGCGCTTTCCTGCCACCACCTGGCTACGCAAGATGAGCCAGCTCGACTACCTGGAAGAACCCGATATGTTTCACGACGTATTCGCTCATGTGCCCTTGCTTAGCAATCAGTTATTTGCAGATTTCCTCCAGTCGTTGAGCAGGATCGGGCAGCCCTACGTCGGCAACCCTTATGCCATCGAGCTGCTGTCACGTATTTACTGGTATTCGGTAGAATTCGGGCTCATTCGCGAAAACGGTGCCTTGCGCATTTATGGCGCCGGCATCTTGTCCTCGGCTGGCGAAACGGCCTATTGCCTGAGCGACAAGCCCATGCACCTGCCCTACAGCGTCGCAGCTATTTTGGACACGCCATACCGCAAAGACACCTTTCAGGATACTTACTTTATGATAGAATCCTATGAGCAACTTTACGATTCGCTGCCCGAAATAACCGCCTTACTTGCTACAAAAGTTGGTAATTTTGAAGCGTCAAACAAAATACTTTAGCAAAAATCTAGAAAAATTTTGCCTAATATTGCAATGCTTTGGGGCGTGCCCCTGCGGGTCAGGCTTTCCGTTACAAGTCCTCGCTCGTACCTCGCTCCGGGCTTTCCACTACAATCCTTCACGCGGTTTCGACCTTCAGTTGAAGGATTAGCATCAAACTACAAAAAATGAATGTAGCCATTATTGAATACAATGCGGGAAATGTGCAATCGGTCATCTATGCTCTTGCGCGCCTTGGTATAGCCCCGGTTTTAACGGACGATAAAGAATATATAGCCAAAGCCGACAAAGTAATTTTTCCAGGCCAGGGAGAAGCTAAAAGTGCCATGCGATATCTAAAAGAAAAAGGCCTGGATGTTCTTATCCCTGCCTTAAAGCAGCCTGTACTAGGCATTTGTATTGGTTTACAGCTTCTCTGCAACCATTCTGAGGAAGGCGATACCCCGTGCCTTGGTGTATTTGATCTGGCGGTGAAGAAATTTGATCCTTTGCTGAAAGTTCCGCACGTTGGCTGGAACAATATCGACCATACAGAAAATCTGCTATTCAAAAACCTAAGCCCCAACGCCTACCTCTATTATGTGCATAGCTACTATGCCACAATAGGGCCCGAAACCGTGGCTGTGACCAACTACATCAACCCGTTTAGCGCGGCATTGAAAAAAGATAATTTTTATGCCGTTCAGGCCCACCCTGAAAAGAGTGGCAAAGACGGTGAAAAAATTCTACAAAACTTTCTAAATCTCTAAGACAGGTGAACGAATACCGAGGTAGCGCCTTGGGCAGCATACCATAGACAAAATATGGTTTGTGCCTTTTGGTATTATTTCTATTGGCTATCATTTTCTCGCTTTTTCAGTCACCGACATGTAACCGCAAGCTTTGGCGATTAAGCCTGTATAAGGAAGCATCTATCTTTCGCTACTTTATAAAAAATGTTATTGATAAGGGATCTGCGACTGGTGCGGATCATGCTGTGGGAAGTTTAATTTTTCTTCCAGCTCCTTTTCTATTTCAGGAGTGATGATGTGTTCTATACTTTCCGCATCTTCATGTACGTGATCCGGTGCGATGCGGAGGTACTGCATCAGGTACACTTCCCACAGCCGATGGAGTTTCACAACTCTTTTTCCCTTATTATTTCCCGCTATGGTTTGCTGATAAAGGGAGCCCGTCTTTTCAATAAACCCCTGTCGGCGTAGCCTCCGCAAACCCCGCTTGAGATCCCCTTCAGAAAAATGCTTATACTTCTGCAGTTCCTTAGCCTGGATGTGTTTCTTGAAATCTTTGTTTTCTTCCCCTATTCTAAAGAATATTTTCAAAATATTTTCCTCCAAAATTTTCATCCGAAACCGGCGTTGCAGAAGGGATTTGATAACGATACCTTTTGTAGGGGCAAAGAAAAATGAACTGATGGCAATAAAAGAGATGACCATCACGATCCAGGGCCCCGTGGGCATGGCTGGGGCCACATATGAAATGTAGGCGCCAAAGACACCAGAAATGGCGCCAAAGATTGCTGCAAGTAGCAACATCACAGGCAGCTTGTCGGTCCAGAATCGCGCCGCGGCAGCAGGCGTAATGAGCATGGCTGCCATCAGCACTACCCCAACAGCCTGAATGCCTACCACAACAGCAAGCACAGTAAGTGTGGTAAGGACCAACTCAATACTTCTGACCGGAAAACCGATAGCAACTGCGAAATTAGTGTCGAAGGCAATGAGTCTAAGCTCTTTGAACAAGATAAACACCACCGCCATAATCAGGATAGAAATACTGCTGAAAACCACCAGATCATTGCCTACCAAAGCTGCCGCTTTTCCAAAAAGGAAACTATCCAGCCCCGACTGCCCGGCCATACCTGAATGCTGAATAATCGTCAGCATCAAAATGCCTAAACCAAAAAATACAGACAGGATCAGGCCTATGGCGGTATCTTCTTTTATTTTGGATTTGGCCACGATATAGTCGAGTAAAACCAGCGAGATCCATCCACTAACGAAGGCGCCGAGCACCAGGATGAATGGATTTTTTGTTTCAGCAATTAAAAAAGCGACGCAAATACCCGGGAGCACCGAATGGGCCACAGCATCTCCTACAAGGGCCTTTTTCTTAAGGAAAATAAAGGTTCCTACGATGGCAGCACTGGAAGCTAAAAGCACCGACCCAAATACCACATAGCGGATATTAGGATCCTGGAAAGAAAAAAAAGTAACGAAATTATCCATGCGCTAATCTTGTTTATGCAATCTTTGTTTATCTGGTTCTAATTCTCCCGGGTAGGATATTGTTCCTTTTGCATCAGGTTGCCCACCTCTGATAAAAGTGTGAGTTTTCCACCGTATGTTTCCTGTAAAAGGGGCGTGGTGATCACTTCTTCGGCAGGGCCAGAGGCCACCAACCGGAGGTTCAGTAAAACGGCCCAGTCGAAATAGCGGGTGGCAGATTGTAAGTCGTGGTGTACCACGATGACCGTTTTGCCCTGTGCCGACATCTCTTTAAGCAAGGTTATAATAGCCCTTTCTGTGGCAGCGTCTACGCCGGCAAAAGGCTCATCCATAAAATACAAGTCAGCTTCCTGAGCCAGCGCTCGTGCCAAAAACACCCTTTGCTGCTGGCCACCCGAGAGCTGTGAGATTTGCCTCTGTGCAAAATTTTCCATGCTCACTTTTTTTAAGCAATCGTGGGCGATCTCCCGATCGGCTTTTCTGAGGCCCTTGAACATGCCTACTTTACCATACCTGCCCATTAGCACCACATCCATCACTGAGGCGGGAAAGTCCCAATCTACCGATTCGCGCTGTGGGACATAGCTGATCTTCTTCCTGACAGCATCCAGCTCCTGGTCAAAAATTTTTACAAATCCGCTGCTTAAAGGCACCAAACCCATGGCCGCCTTGATCAGTGTAGACTTTCCGGCACCGTTAGGCCCCATAATTCCGACCAAAGCCCCCTTCGGAAGCGATAAATCTACACCCCATAGAACCGGCTTTTTATTATAAGTGACGGTTAGGTCGTGCAATTCTAATACGGGATCATTTACCTGACGAATCATGTTATAGATTTTATTAAAAAAATAAACGAATAATTTACCACTTCTTTATCTCAGCGCATCCACGATCTTTTGAACGTTGGCCTTAACCATGCCAATATATGTTCCCTCCGGAGTTCCTTCTTCTCCCATAGCATCGGAGTAGAGGCTTCCACCAATCTTCACCTCAAAACCGCGCTGCCTTGTACCCTCCACTACCGCATTGATAGATTTCTCGGACACGCTCGTTTCCACAAATACAGCCTTAATCTCCCTTTTCGTGATAAACTTTACCAACTCAGATACATCTTTTAAACCAAAATCAGAAAGTGTAGAAATCCCCTGCAACCCTTTCACCTCTATCTGATAAGCGTCGCCGAAGTATCCAAAGGCGTCATGTGCTGTTATTAGCACGCGCTGGTCTGAAGGAATTTGCGCTATCGCTTCTTTTACCTCTTCGTGTAATTTCTCCAATGCAGCAATATATACTTTTGTATTCTCAGCATAATAGGCAGCATTGCTGCTGTCGGCACTCTGAAGTTGCTCTGACATATAACCGACAGCTTCTTTCCAGATGCTCACGTCAAACCAGATATGAGGGTCAGAGGAATTTTGGAATTCCACACTTTTACGAATACGATTTTCTGCAACACCCGCCGAGACGGCAAAGACGGGTTTGATCCGTTCCAGCTTTTCGAGTACCTCACCCATTTTGCCTTCCAGGTGCAGGCCGTTGTAAAACACCAGGTCAGCATTACTCAATTTCCCAAGATCACCTTGCGTGGCTTTGTAAAGGTGGGGGTCTACACCTGGCCCCATTAGCGCAACCACTTCAGCAGAATCTTTGACGATATTCCGTAGGGCGTCGGCAATGATTCCTGTTGTGGCTACAACCTCGAGTTTCCCCGAACGA
>LXQK01000213.1:0-1519 GCA_001683905.1 Marivirga sp. ANT-B6 | reverse complement strand
ATTGTGTAACTAGAATATTTTGAGCTACCTCGCGCGAAATAAAAATGACTTTTTTGTCGTCGATTAATATTTGCATCGATCCATCAAATTCTATCTTGTCCAACACTTTTACTTTTGCCCGGAGATTGATGCCAAGTTTATCGAGGTACTGAAGAAAAACTGGGTTGGTGTCTTTTACCGTAGCCACCATTCCCTCACTATTGATTTTAATTTCCGTCAGACCAATCTGAGGTTTTTCTTTAAATTCTCCGTTTTCATCCGGGATGGGATCACCATGCGGGTCGTATTTCGGAGAGCCCAAAAAAGCATCGAGTCTTTTAATGAGGAGGGGAGATCTGATATGCTCCAGTTGCTCGGCTACTTCGTGTACTTCGTCCCAATTGAATTTTAGTTTTTCTACAAGAAAAACTTCCCATAGCCTGTGCTTTCTTACTACTTCCAGCGCTTGTGATTTGCCACTCTTCGATACATTTACACCCTGGTATTTCTGGTAATGGATTACCCCCTTCTTGTCCAACTTCCGAATCATATCTGTTACGGAAGCTGGCTTGGTGTTAAGCGCCTCGGCGATGGCATTTGTAGACACTTCCTTGATACCGCCGTCCGATAGATGGTATATCGTCTTCAGGTAGTTTTCTTCAGCAAAACTTAAGCTCATTTCATCTCTTTATTATAATCCGACGCAATAATAGTAAAATTTAGGCTAATCTAAAAATAATTTTCACCTAAAACATTTAGCTAAAATCAGCGATAGAAGATACTAATATTTATAGTAAAAAACACAATCTAAACTTATTTTTAGGCTAACCTAAATTAGTTTACAATAGTTCATTTCATGCTTTAAATGAAGATAATAAGCAATTATTACCTGTCAGGAAATTTTTTCCATTAGATGAATGAGTTTTTCAGCTTCCTTTTCCCATTTCAGGTTTTCGCTATAGCCCGCGGTATAGAACACCTGGGTTTTGAGGCGCATAACTAGATTTTCATCTACAAGATCCTTAAAATTGAAAGGAATGGCTGCTTGATAGGAATGGGTAAGTGTTATCCAGGGGAGATGATCTTGCACAACCATGGGTAGCTGTAGGGCCATATACTCATATATGCGCGTAGGGATGCAATTTTCGGTACTCCTGTTAGGTTGGTAGGAGATAATGCCGTAGTCGGCCTTTAAAATCGCTTCCAGGATATCTTCATGCGGAACCAAATCGTGCCCGCCGATCAGACTGATAAAAGAATGGTGGTCGATAAGATTTTTTACGGCTAAAAGAGTACTTCTGAGGGCGCTATGGCCAATAATGGTAAGGGTAGCCTCCGGAATAAATTTTTTAACCTGAACGATGAAGTCAATAGCTTCAAAAATGCCGTAGTGGGTAGCAATTGTTCCTGAGTACAGGAAGTTAAAAGCCTTGATTTTCTTTCTTTTGGATGTTAAGTTCTCAGGCAGTTGAAACTTGTTCTCAACGATCGTCCTTTTTCCAGCAGTAAAAGGAAGCTCTTTTTGATATCCTTGCTCAGC
>LXQK01000212.1:2659-4811 GCA_001683905.1 Marivirga sp. ANT-B6 | reverse complement strand
TAATTCTCAAACATGGTAATCTTTAGTTTTAATTCTGGGTCTATTCATGCAATCTATTAGTGGCATTAGTCGCTGCCATCACTACCAACAAAGGCATCACTCACTTCTCAAGGTATCTACCGGATTGCTCAAGGTAGCTTTAATTGGTCATGATAAATCAGGGTGTCTCACATTTTGTATATCATTGATTCCTCAAAGACTTTACAGGGTCTGCTGATGCAGCCTTCAAGGTTAAATAGCTTACAGTCAGCACGGCCAATATCAATGCTAATGCGCCACCGAGGACAAATGACCACAATGATAGGGGCGCCTGGTACGCAAAATCTGATAGCCACTGTGTTGCAAGCCAGTAGGCAACGGGTGAAGCAATTAGAAATGCTATCGCTACTAATAATGCAAAATCTTTGATAATCAGCAGGGTAATTTGCCTTAGCCCCGCGCCAAGCACCTTCCTTATCCCGACTTCTTTCGTCCTATGCCGGATCATGAATGAGGCTAACGCAAACAAGCCCATGCATGAAATGAGAATAACGACGCTTGAAAACATAAGAAAGAGACTCCCTTGCCGGGTATCATCGGTATGAAACCGCTCAAACTTCTCATCTAGAAAATTATATTCGATAGGATTTTCTGCATCAAATCGGTTGTTGATCTCCTGGAGTTGCGCCAGGGTGGAAGCAAAATCGGTTGATGAGACATTTAAGGTATAATAGTCGATTTTTTGAATGGGATTGGTCCAGTGGCCGATGACCATGGGTCTTAGCGATTGCCGAAAAGATTCAAAATGGAAATCTTCTACTACACCAACAATTGTAGCTCGATAGGGTGATTCAAGCACTTCTTTTCTTCCACCCCAGTTGATGTTTTCCACTACTATTTGATGACCTATAACATCCTGAAGTCCGAGCGCCTCAGCTGCCGCTTTATTAATAAGAACGGATGAGGAGTCTGCCGATGCCTGCATCAGGTTTCTTCCAGCTAAAAGATTCACATCATACGTTTGTAAAAAGTCCGCATCCGCGCCTATAAAAATCATTTCATCCATATTGTCATTACCGGACAATTTAGCCTCAATTAAAGGAAAATCCTTCCATTCACCAGGGACTCTCGACGAGACTGTGACTGAGCTTACGGCACTCAAAGTATTCATTTCTGATTTAATGGCTTCAAAATCGTTGCGCAGGATCTGGCTGTTGATATCGATTGTAACCAAATTGTCCACCTGAAAGCCCAAATCTTTTTCTTTGAGAAAATTATTTTGCCTATTGATAACCAGGGTTCCGATGATCATCACAATAGCAATGGTAAACTGAGCGAGTACCAATGCTTTCCTAAGGTTATAGCCTTTGCTTCCAAAATGAATTTCGGCCTTTAGGGCCGCAGAAGGCGTGACTTTTGTGATCAGGTAGGCTGGATATGACCCCGACAATACCCCAATAAGTAATCCGAGCAAAATCAAACCGATCCAGATACGAAAATCCAGCAGTTGCAATACCATGGCCTTATCGGTAAAGTTGTTTAGATATGGAAGAAGCAGGTCTGCAATGAAGACCGAAAGTATTAAGGCAATGAACGTTAGAATGGTAGTCTCTGAGAGAAATTGTAGGATCAATTGAGTTCGCGATGCTCCGGCCGTTTTTCTTAATCCAATCTCTTTGCTGCGCTGCAATGCCGCGGCAGTAGAAAGGTTCATGTAGTTGAATGCGGCAATAAGTAAAATCAAAATACCGATCGACAGGAAAAGCAACACATAGTAGATTTTACCCTCGTTCTCATTAAAGCCTCCTTCGACACCTTTAATATCTGCAGAGTTAAAATGAATAGCTGCCAGGGGTTGTAATGAAAATGTAGAATTAAATTTCTCTTCAGGCCCATAGTTTTCACTAATCAACTTCGTGATTTTCTGTTCAAGTGCTGATATATCAGCATCTGCGTTAAGCTTCACGTACGTGACCACGTCATTGTCTGTCCAGTTTGTGCTCATATACTCATTCCACCCATCAATTAATTTTCCTATTTCTTTGGCGGGAACAAACATGTCGAAACTCAAGTGAGAGTTAGCAGGAAAATCATCCATAACGCCGGTGATGGTAGTTGTGTAGATCGCGCTATACAGATCCTGTCCCAGTACATCTTTTTGAATGAAATATTT
>LXQK01000212.1:0-2533 GCA_001683905.1 Marivirga sp. ANT-B6 | reverse complement strand
GAGCCGTGGCGGGGTTGCCTTGTAACAGCTTAAAATCAAAAAATGCAAAGAAATTTGAGTCGGGAATACAGATGCGCTCATATCCTCGTGTTAGAGGATCATTTCCCACGGTGACACGCCCTATAAGGGCTATTCGGGTAAAGTCATCAATCTCGGGAAGCGACTGTTTGACTCCCGGGCCAATCATGGGTGCTATAAGCGCGGTTTTGCGCTCCACTCCTGATTCTTCCTGTACATGCTGCACAATTCGATAGGTACGGTCAGCATCCTTATGAAATTTGTCAAAGCTTACCTCATCATTGACGTATAGTACAATCAAAATAAAGCATGTGAACCCCAGCGTTAACCCAAATAATGTAATGAAGGAAAATAACCTCGCTCTGATCAAATTCCGAAAAGCAATCTTGATATAATTTTTAAACATGGTTACCTTTAGTTTAAATTCTGGGTCTATTATGCAATCTATTAATGGCATTGGTCGCTGCTATCACTAACAACAAAGGCATCACTCACTTCTCAATGCATCCACCGGATTACTCAAAGCAGCTTTGATGGATTGGAAACTTACTGTAAGCATTGCAATAGCTATTGCCAAGATACCAGCCAATAAAAATACCCACCATTTAAGGTCTATTTTATAAGCAAAGCCATGCAGCCATTCCTGCATAAAATACCAGGCTATTGGAGTGGCTATGATCAAAGCCAGGACGACAAGTTTGAAATAATCTTTGGAAAGTAATCCCACAATATTTGAAATTGAGGCGCCAAGGGTTTTTCTGATGCCGATTTCCTTTGTGCGCTGCTCTGCCGTAAAAGCTGAAAGTCCGAAAAGGCCAAGACAGGAAATCAGAATGGCTATTATGGTAAATATATTAGCCAGGCTGCTGATGATCGCTTCACTTTGATATCGTTTATTAAAGTGTTCATCAAGAAAATCATATTGAAAGGGATGGTCAGGATTGATTTTCTGATTAATACCCTCCAAAGCAGCAATAATATCCTTTGTTTTATCAGCATCTGTTTTAATCAGGACCGACTCAGCATAGCCTGGGTGTTTTATAATGATCTGAGGACTTATGGGCTCATACAATGATTTGTTATGGAAGTCTTTCACCACGCCTATAATAGTTGCCTTTTCTTCCCAAACACTGATGTTTTGACCGATAGGATCTGTTAATCCCATTACCTTTGCCGCGGTTTCATTGAGCAGCACCGCACCGGAATCGGATTTGAAATCTTCAGAAAAATCCCTCCCTTCCAACATTTCCATTCCCAAAGTTTCAGTGAAATCATATTCTGTTGCTAAGATTGAAAATGAAACCAGATCCTTGTTAGATTTTCCAGGCCATTCTATATCACTTGTTTCAAAATTTACATCCAGCGGACTGGGAAATGCAATTGTTAGAGATTTAATTCCTGGAATTGCCAAAGCCTGATCTTTGAAAACATCAAGATGATTGGCCATTTCACCTTCAATTGGCAAAACCATTACATTTTCCCTATTTAAACCCAGGTTTTTGTTTTTTATGTAGTCAATTTGGTAGTAAACAACCAGTGAGGCAGTAATGAGGAGAATAGATGTTGAAAATTGAAAAACCACTAGAGATTGACGAAAGAAAAAACTGCCATGTCCAGGTTTGTGTACGCCTTTTAATATTTTCGATGGCTTAAGTGATGATAGATAAAGAGAAGGGTAAATGCCAGACAGCAAACTTGTTATCAACGCGATTAAAAAAAATATTGCTGCTGTGGAAGGATCGGTCAAATCTATTTCTAAAGAGGTGTTTATTGAGGTGTTAAAATGGGGCAACACCATTTTTACTGTCGAAATCGAAATAAGCAAGGCAAAAAGAACAATCAAGGTCGCCTCTCCCATAAACTGCGCAATAAGATTGTTTTTTCCCGCACCTATCGATTTTCTAATACCTACCTCTTTGGCTCTTTTGGCAGATCGGGCTGTTGCTAAATTCATAAAGTTGATGCAGGCGATAAGCAATACAAAAATGGCCACAACCGAAAAGAGCCTTATATATTCTATCCTTCCGCCCGCTTGCTTCCCATCTTTATAATTAGAATATAAGTGGATGTTATGAACAGGCTGTAGAAAAAGTTCCGTTTTGGTTTCAGGGTGGTTTTTGTTTATGATGTCCTTGATTTTGGCTTCAACATCCTGCTTTTGTACGTCCGAATGAAGCTTGACAAATGTTCTTAAAGAATTGGCACCCCATTCTGCAAACCATTGTTTTTCCTTTTCAAAGCTTGCCTGGGGCAAAACAAAATCAAAATGAAAAGAAGAATTGACCGGAATATCTTCCATAATTCCTGTAATAATATAATCTTCTTCATTGTTGATGTTAAGGGTATTTCCCAAAGGATTTTCTTCCTTAAAGATTTTATCAGCCAACGATTTTGAAATGACTATTGATGATGGGTCTGACAAAACTTTGGTCGGATCTCCCTGTAAAAGTGAAAAAGAGAAAATAGAAAAGAAATCCTGGCTTGCATATCGTCCGGTTTCCTTAATGGAACTTTC
>LXQK01000211.1 GCA_001683905.1 Marivirga sp. ANT-B6 | reverse complement strand
AATCCGACATATGCTGCTTCACTGAATAACCTGGCCATCTTACACCTTTTAAAAGAAGATTATACCGAAGCAAACCCGTTATTTTTGGAGGCTATACGTCTTCAGTTAGAGCAAGTGAAGGCATATTTTCCCTATCTGAGCGAGAAGGAAAAGGAAGCGTATTACAATACGATGCGAGCAGATGTTGAGCGCTTTAATTCCATTGCCCTGGCACGCGCCAGCTCAAGTCCTGATTTGTTGGGAGCGATGTATAATCACCAGCTAGCCACGAAAGCCTTGCTTTTTAAAGCCACCGATAAGATGCGCGAAAATATTTTGAAAAGCGGCGATGCGCATCAGATATCTTACTACGGCATGTGGCGTAAAGATAAAGCTTTGCTTGGTTCATACTACCAAATGCCGAAACCGGAACTGGAAAAGCAGGGAATTGATGTACGGGAACTCGAGGAAAAAGTAAATACCCTGGAAAAAGAATTATCGGCTAAATCGGCCACTTTTGCGACAATTAACGCATCAGAAAGCGCCACATGGAAGGATATTCAGAAAAATTTGAAGCCTGGCGAGGCTGCTGTTGAGATGGTTAGGTTCCGGAAATTTGATATAAAAAGTAATTTCTCCAGCACCAATGACAGTATATCAGATCTTAAATCACTACACTATGGCTTTACCGATCAAATATATTATGTAGCCCTAATTATCAGACA
>LXQK01000210.1 GCA_001683905.1 Marivirga sp. ANT-B6 | reverse complement strand
AAGAAGCTTTTCCGTTTCTTTACTCGAAAGGGATTGCAAAGCTAAGTGCTTTTTTTATTCCTGCAAAATATATCTTAGAAATATTAAAAATAATTTCGCGATTGTTCAAAATCCGCTTTCCCTTCTCAACATGTCGCTTGCTTTACCCTGCCGGTTCAGCCGTTATACTTTTTTCCTTCCCTCCTGCTTTGCTCTTCTAGCGCTGCTGTATCTTCTGTAAGGGGATGCAAAACTAACCCCTTTTTCTCAAACCGCAAGCTTTTGGCCCGAAGTTTTTATTGCCTTTCACCGCCACAGAAGCTCCCGTTGTTGAAACAACTGTTGGCAAAGTCTTTAACTTTTCTTCTGGGGGAATAATTCCCGGTTAGAGAATTATTTTTTGGCCTGCGCGATAACAAAAATAAATAACTAATATCAACTTCAACTCTTTCGCTTTTCAGCCCGTAAACCTGGCCTTTTGCAAGCCCAGTGTGCCTTTCCTTTTTTCGGGTCGGCTTATCATAACGTTTATATGACTGCCCAAAGTTCCCGGGGCTGGTAGATTTTCCTTATTTATTGTCGAATCTGTTTTGTACGCGAGCCCTGGCGTTAGAAATACAGTAGTGCAATAGACTACATCGGTGGGAAAGGCATTTTATATTATGCCTGAATGCAATAGACAACCATGGCAAGCGTGCGCCAGCGGGCGGGAGGTGCGTTTTAATACCTTATTCAATGTATTGGCAAGAAAACAACCGCCAATACCGCGAGCGATACTTTCGTGGTGAAAAAAGTTTGGTGGCAATACGATACAAATTCATTTTGCATCGCATGCTTTCACTCCCGGATAAGTTTTAAATCAATGCTGTCTCTATTGATGGCAGTGAATTGCGCAAAACTTTTAGATTTTTGTTCCGTCCGAGTCCTGGCCGAAGGTAATTACAGTATTAAACAAATCTTGTTTTGAAATGTGTCTGCACGCTAAAAAACATCATCGCGGATAAAGAACCTGTCACCGGTCGGTAAGACTACGGTTGTTGCCGCATCAGCAATCTTCTACTAACCCATTAAACCTTTTGTTTTCGGCTGCATCAAAGGAACAAACAAATCAAAAAATATTGAATATGAAAACTCAAGGAAGATTAACAGTCAGAAAAATTTGGTTTTTAGCTTTTGCACTTGTAGCCTTTATAACTATTCAGGGCTGCCAGGAAGATGGTGAAGAGTTGGGCATTTCGTTAGAAGAGGAAATGGAAATTGTGGACAACAACAATTTTGTAGAATCAACTGCTGATGAAGAATTAGAGATTGTGGCTATCGCGGAGAATGCATTGAACGCGGACGATAATCCGAACGGAAGGTTGGCGGGCATGTGCGCTACGCGTTCCTACGATGCACAAGCAATGATCCTCACGATTGATTTCGGCAATGGCTGTACTGGCCCTTACGGCAGAAAGAGGAGTGGTATTATCCGTGTGCAATATTCCGATGGTCCGCGAAGCTTTAATTCCAGCAGAGTCATAACTTTCGACAACTATTCAGTCGACGGAAAGCAGGTGAGCGGGTCTATAACTTCCAGTAAATACGTGATCAACGCAGCTGGAAACTATGAAAATACCTACACACTTGTAGGTTACGTTGTAATTTACCCTGGCGGAGATACCTTCCGCATCAGTGGTGAAAGAAAAAGGGAAATTATTGAAGGTTTTAGGGACGGTGTGGCTGCAAACGGAAAAGTTAGCATCACAGGGACTATAAAAGGCGTCTCTACCAGAGGAAGGGAATTTACGCATACGATCACCACTCCAATTATTGCAGACTTTGCTTGCCGTGCTTCCGGTGGATTCTTAAGAATTAGTGGTGTAAAGGAGATGCGCTACGTTGGCCTGCGTAGGGAGCGAATACGCACAGTGGATTATGGTGATGGCACGTGCGACAACACAATCACAATCACTATTAACGAAAGAGTTTATGCCGTAACGGGCGAATAGTCCGTCAAAAAGTTGTAATTTTTAGCACTTCACCCTGTTTGGAAACAGGGTGAAGTTTTGTTATTAAAAAATGGAGGCACGGGAAAAACAGCTTTTATTGGACTTAAGGGACGCGCGGACATCGCATAGAGCTTTTGCCTCGCTGGTGGAGCGCTACCAGAAGCAGGTGTACGCCATCATCCGTAAAATGCTGATCGATCATGATGACACAAATGATGCAGTGCAGGAAACATTTATAAAGGTTTGGAAAAGCCTTAAAAAGTTTGATGAAAAGTCGGATCTTTTTACATGGATATACCGAATTGCAACCAACGAAGCACTGCAAGTTTTAAGGAAAAGAAGAACGCAGAAGACGACTGGCACAGATAGTTACGAGATGCTGGCGGGTTCGTTGGTGGCGAATCAGCAATTGAATGGTGATGAAGTGCAAATGAAATTACAGCTTGCAATCTTAAAACTGCCTGATAAACAGCGGCTTATATTTAATCTCAAATACTACGAAGATTTGAAGTACGAACAAATAGCAGAAATTACAGACACCAGCGTCGGTGCACTCAAAGCCGGATACCACCATGCAGTAAAAAAAATTGGAATTATTTTGGGCATGGATTGAACCTTGGGTGCCGAAGTGCATCTAACTAATTATTAAGAAATGAAAACTGACAAAACAAATAAGATCTTGGGGGAATTTGAAAAGAAGGATAATTTCGAGGCTCCGGAGGGCTATTTCGATCAATTGCCTGACGCTATTATGCAAAAAATTATTGCACTTGAAGATGGAAAGAACACTGCCAGAAAAGAGGCCAAAATAATAAATTTTCCGAATATCGAATGGATACTGGCAGGAAGTATAGCTGCCGCAATTGCTTTGCTACTGGTTTTTAATCCTTTCAGCGAAGACGCAGCTCCGAAGAAAGTCGATTACCAAAACTTATTGAGCGGGGTAAGCAACGAGGCTCTTATTGAATACCTGGCTGCATCGGACCTGGCGACTACCGATATTATTGCAGGTTTGGAAAGTCAAAATATTGAGCTTAACAACATGGATATGAATTTGCCCCCTATGGATATTGACAGTAGTGAGGTAGAGGGTTTACTTGAATATTATACACTTTGATATAAGATTATAAACATGAACAAGATCGCGATTATTTACATTCTCCTGTTGCCGATGCAAAACGGATGGGCACAGGATGCCAAGGCGCTTGAAAAGATTGAGAATGCGCGCATTGCTTTGATTACGGAACGATTGGACTTGACACCGAAGGAAGCAGAAAAGTTCTGGCCGCTATACAGGGAATACTCAAGCCAACGGGAAAGCTTACGGAAAGAATACATGACCGCCCGGGGCGAATTCAAGCGAAATGAGATGACGGAAGAAGAAAGTAAGAAGCTGTTGAATACTGGGCTTCGGCTTAAAGAACAAGAGCTCGAGCTGGATAGAAAATATACCGACCGACTGAGCACCGTCATCACCAATCGGCAATTACTGGCTTTGAGGAAAGCTGAGGATGATTTCCGAAAGATGCTTCTTCAGCGATTGCGAGACCGCCGAGATCAGCAGGACCGGCTGAACAACCGCAGGCAACGATCCAATGATAACTATTAAGCAGACACCCCCTGATAAAACACCTGTAGAACGCTGATGCGATCCTTGATAAGCAGGCACCAACTGATTTTTATGAGCTGGTGCTTTTTCGCTATTATTTCCTTTCATCTACCGCAGGCAACGATCCAATGATAACTATTAAGCAGACACCCCCTGATAAAACACCTGTAGAACGCTGATGCAATCCTTGATAAGCAGGCACCAACTGATTTTTATGAGCTGGTGCTTTTTCGCTATTATTTCCTTTCATCTACAAAAGTCGCTGCACAGTCCGCTGACTCGGTCAGCATCAGATCCCTGGATTCATTGTATGCAGAATTAGATTTGATATTTGGAAATGAAGAAAGTAGCAGGATTGACCTCTTCAAGTTGGTAGACAGCCTGCTACTTGCGGGGGACATACGCTACCATAGCCTGGTACCCCGCGCCGGCTTTTTCGGCAAAGTATCAAGTGCCGGCCGGGACCAGGACATCAATCAGCAGGGTTACGCTACAGGCCTTTCCTACTTCCATCCTTCGGGAGCTTACGCTGATGTATCAAATGTTTGGAATAGCAATTACAGTCCCTCCTACTACCTCACAAATGCCAGCTTAGGATATATGCATACCTTTTTCAAAAAGTGGAACCTCAATGTACACCATGATTTTTATTTTTATACTGATACGTTGCCCAGCAGTTTCGACAAGGCTATTCAAATTGGTAACTACCTGCAACTTCCGTGGCTTGATGCGGGAATTGACTATGCGTATTTATATGGAAATGAAAATGCGCATCGCTTGGTTTTAAATGTAAATTACAGGCATAAGTGGACAATTAACAAACTTGTAAAAAGGATTTCCGTGATGCCAGGGTTTTCGGCGCTGGCCGGAAATGCTAATGTTTATTCACTTTCGACAAAGTAATAACCCTATCCGGGATTTTTACTACGCGATTGATAGGACTCGATACCCGCAGCTTGAAAAACGAGAATACCTTGCTCTTTCCAGTTTGCTGTACGCTGAGCGATTCCCGGCAGCTACAGTCTATCTACGCAATCGTGGCTTTACAAACCCTCAGATTGTGGGGTTGATCAACGAATTTCAAAACTTCAAAATACAAGAGTTCAATTCATTTGGCATAATGAATTACAGTTTCAGTCTACCCGTTTCCTTTCAGGTGGGCAAGTTAAATATCCTTCTAAACTACACTTATAACATTCCGATCAGTTTGCCTAAAGAGCAATTTTCCTATGATCCAAATGGATATTTTAGCGCCTCGGTTTCTTACATGCTGTTCTGGGGAAAG
>LXQK01000021.1 GCA_001683905.1 Marivirga sp. ANT-B6 | reverse complement strand
TCCTCTCTTGTGCTAACTGATACAGAAGGCGCCAGAATTAAAGTTCTGAAAGGAAAAATGCATCAAAGTGAGTCAGTGTTGAAACAGCTGCAGGTAAAGTAATGTTAGTCTTATATTCCAAATTATCAGATGTTAATACAAGTATCAAAAAAACTACTTATAGCATTGTGCTTTATGCCTATTACCGTACTAGCGCAGCAAGATATTTTGAAGTCTCAATACGATTTACTGGGTACTATTGTTGATGAATTGAAGTTTACAGATTATATAAAAAATGAGCCTATAAATAAAAACTTTGATCATACATTTAAGGTGTTGGAGTTTTGGGCAAGCTGGTGTAAACCTTGTTTAAAGGCTGTACCGCATCTTAATAAGCTACAAAATAGGTTTGCAGATCAAAATATCGTTTTTCTTTCTGTTACTAATCAAAGCCCTGAGGAAATATTACCAGTATTCGAAAAAGTAAAATTTGAGACTATTGTAGTAAGTGACCAGACGAAGACTTTGCATAAGAGCTTAAGAATTGAAAGTAACGGATATATGGTTCTGCCGCGAACTGTACTGATAGATGATGAAAATAAAATAGTTTGGTTTGGTTTACCCAGCGAGCTTACCACCACTGTGATTGAAAGATTTTTGAAAAAGGAGAAAATAAAAAATTAACATCTGCCAAAAAACATAAAAATAGGCCGGGTTGTAGTACTACTTGTCTGCAGTCGATTATCGCCAGTTGTATCTGAGGCTCACCTTTAGCGCGATGCGTTTCCATTTTTATATCTTGCCGTTTCAATGAGTCCTTGTCGCTAATCTAAAAACAGATATTTGGTAGAAATGCAGTAGATCAATCAAGTCGTTGCCATCCGGCAAAAAAAAATAAGATCATGAAGCATTACAAAAAGTATTATATCATTCCTGCATCCCCTGAAGAAGTTTTTCTGGCTTTAACCAACGAGGCTACCATTCGGCTGTGGACTGGTGACGTGGCAGAAATGTCTCCCACACCAGGTACGGAATTTTCTTTATGGGGCGGAAGCATTACAGGTCGGAATATAGCCTTCGAAACCGACAAGAAAGTCGAGCAACAATGGTATTTTGATACCCAGGAAGAGCCGTCGATCGTGACCATCAAGCTGCACCCTGACAATCGGGGAACGTCTGTGGAACTTCGGCATGCCAACATTCCCGATGAAGCGTATGATGATATCGTAGAAGGATGGGACAACACTTATTTTGGTGACCTGAGGGACTTTTATGAGGAATAAAGGGTGTTTAGATTCTGCAAAGGGATGCTCATTTCACCTGTCTAAGCCAGGCTGATGTAATTAAAACTTACGATAATTAAACATCTTATAGAAACTGGAATCAATGCGTCTAATCTGAGGCAGAAGGTAGATTGACGCCTTTTTGTGTAGAATGTACTTTACCTAATTTTTGTAGAGTCAAAACAAAATCGGCCACTTAAGCTTTTAAAATGAATTGGCCGCTATGTTTGCGGCAAAACCGCCTAAAACTTATAATCTGATGGAGTTATTATACATGGGCATCACCATTGCTATTCTGATAGGGCTCATTGTGCTGAAGTTTAAATTGAAAGTGCTGAAGTATAAGATTTACCTCAACCTCATCATCGCACTAATTGTAATCATAGCGGTTTTATTGCTGGTATTTGTGGTGTTTTAGGGGCCCTCTCTTATTCCTTAAGGGACTTCTAGTATAACCGTACCAATCTCCTGCTTCCTTACCTTGTCGGTGTTTAGCTTGCGCTGCCTTATGCGCAATTTGCAAGATTAATCGCCGCTACAGACACGAAATAGAACCTTTGCAATCCCCTAAACCTGGAGGATTGATAAGTTTTGTGAGTCTTCCAGAATTTTAACTTTTACGGTTGATGAGACCACAATAGCCAGCCACTGGCCATGAAAAAAATTTCAGCGGAGTGGTCTACCCATAAATTGTGATGAGTGAAATTTATTGCGCAGTTTTAGTATCAGAGGCAAACCTTTTACCCCGCACGAATGAAACAAGCGATCACCTATTTGACCGTTGCTTTGGTATGCTGCTTTCTACTGCATTCCACGCTGATTATTATCGACGGCTTATCCGACGAAAAAGGACGCAGCGACTACGGCGTCGTCCTTGGCAATAAGGTAAATGAAGACGGTACCCTTTCTGAAAGGCTGAAAAAAAGATTGGACAAAGGTGTAGAATTGTACAATGAATCTAAGGTAGGAACGCTCATTGTGAGTGGGGGGGTGGGGAGCGAAGGATTTGATGAAGGCACAGTAATGGCCGCCTATTTGAAGGAGAAAGGTGTGCCAGTTAGCAAAATTATTATTGATCATACAGGTGTAACAACCATGGCAACAGCCATCAACTGCAGGCAAATGAACTTAACGGGAGAGTCCATTACGGTAATCACGCAGTATTTTCATATCTCAAGAACGAAGCTGGCCTTTCAAAAAGCGGGGTTTAAAAATGTAAAGGGTGCCCATGCCGCTTATTTCGAGCTCCGCGATCCTTATTCAATATTCCGTGAGTTTTTTGGGTTCTATAAATACCTCTTTTTATAGCATTGATTTAAATTACCTTATATGGATTCTGAAAATCCCATCCGGAATTATGTTATATTGGACTTGCTATCTCTGCACTAAATGACGTTACGCAAAGGATTTTTGAGTGGTACTGTTAAGTATGATAATCAAAAAAAATTTCAGGGCTTTCTGATCTGGATAATTTCAGCCTATATCATTTATGGGTTTTGTTATATTTACCGAGAGGTTGTCAGACTATTGTCTGTGGGATATGACGGGTCTTTGTATTTTGTGTTTAGTGAACAGGAGCATTTTGCTTATAATTTTTTTATTGCCTCTCTGGCAACTTCATTGGGATATCTGTTTGCCTTGCGTTTTGTTTTAACTAGGGAAGTGTATAGGACTCCCTGCCGCTCCCGGCTATTCCTCCGACAAACTATCAGTGATATTGACTTTTTTACCTGGACTTTTCTCTTTTTTTTTGGTAAGATATCCACTGTTATTTCGCTCATGTACCTTATGTTTTCCGAGGCGCTGGATCTTGAAATTCTAGCGAATTTTAAGTTATTACTTATACTTCTTCCCCTCGTGATTTTTTTGAGTAGTTGGCCAAACCTGATGAGGGCATTGGGCAGAAATTCATTTGGCTGGTTAGGAACAGTTTTATTAATTTTTTTTGCGATGGTATTACTTTTGTCTAAGACGGAAATTATCAATTTTAAAACGATCGACCGATACCTTCTAAACAACGCTATAGAATTTTCTTATCAACTTGAACTGCCGCAAACTGAGACTAGCGAAAGGATACCTTCCATCTCTCGAGCAATAGACATTTATATCGTAAATGATACCGTTCAACCTTCAAACAATTTATATTTTATTGAAAATATCTCAACAAAGGTTAATTATGATCAGATGATAAACCATTTTTGGGAAGATAGAAAGACTTGGGGCGATTTTGATCACGAAAGATTTGTCAATATCCATATGGATAAAGATGTTTCTTTCCGCGTATTAAATGATCTTAAACTGAGCTTAAGGCAAGTCGGGATATACAGAATTCAATATTCTACTGTTCCCAAAAACAATGCAAAATCGCCGGCATTGTTTAAGTACATTGGAATCCCAGACATCTTGTATCCGAAATATGATCCTTCTTTTAGTGCCTTACTTGATTCTGCTGAAAGTCTGGATCTTTCCAAATATCGGTTGCGCCTTCCTCCATCGGCGTTGTATCGCAATATATCTTTACGTACATTCAACCGGGTTGAAGTGAGGATAGATCAGGAACAGATATATTTAAACAATTCACCGATACAACCTGAGGTCTTGAAGATTTTCTTGTACAAGCTGATAAAGAAATATTCCCAAAATTTCGTGGTGATTTTTTCGCCGTCAGACAAAATTACCTACGGGCGATATATAGAAGGCCTTGATCTGGTAAATGTTCCATATCATCGAATCCGAAAAGAGATGGCAGTTTCATTAGACTATGAGCCTATTTATTCTCCAGTCAATCAAGTGATTAGCGATAAAATCGATAGTCGCTACCCTAAGTACATTGTTGAATGGACAGCTGAGGAAAAGCGTGTAAATGTATTAATGGAAAAAATGAAAGCCATTGATAAGACATTGCGTCCATAAATGTATTTATTTCCCATTTCCATTAAATGCACTAAAGAAGCTTAGCTTTTTCTTTATGAAAAAAAGTTTTACGCCTATTCTCAGCTTTGTCCTAGCCGCTATCATCCTGGCTTCTGTTTTGCCACATATTTTTTTTAGAACCTGGTATGTTGATATCTTTTCTCATTTCAAGCTCCAGTATGTTGTAACGCTGCTCGTCTTATTAGCTTTGAATTGCTGGCTAATCAAGAAAAAGATTTTCATCTGGCTTATTTTCGGGGTCACGCTGTGGAATTTGGCATTTATTGTGCCTCTATATTTTCCTCGTAATCCTGAAACCAATATACCATCTGGCACCTCCCTATCTATTGTTTGTATTAATCTTCTGTCGAGCAACATGGAGTTTGATCAGGTGGCAAACTATATTAAAGAAACTGATGCGGACATGGTTGTTCTGCTGGAACTTAGCCCGGTATGGGAAGAGAAACTACAAGAAATATGCAAGCTGTATAAATATCAGTTGATGAATGCGCGACATGATAATTTTGGAATCGCTTTGTTGAGTAAAATAGAAATGGATGCTAAGTTGACCTACTTTGGCGAGGAATCAAAACCTTCCATCGCGTGTGATTTTACCAGGGATGGTGAACGGTTTACGCTTATTGCAACGCACCCAATACCGCCGCTGAGTGCGGCAAGCTTTGAAAACAGGAACCACCAGCTTGAGGCTATTGCGCATCATAGAGACAAATTTTCCGAAAATTTCATTATCATTGGTGACTTTAATACCTCGTCGTATTCTGTTGTTTTTAGAGATTTCGCCAGGTCAGCCCGACTGAAAGATTCAAGGCGCGGATTCGGCATATTACCCTCATGGCCGACTTATTTCATACCTATGCAGACAACCTTAGATCATTGCCTGGTAAGTGAGAATATTATCGTCAGCCGCCGTGCTACAGGAAAAGATATCGGTTCTGATCACCTTCCCATTGAGGTGGAAATAGCGTTGTAAAGCGGAGGGAAACCTTGGTATTGCGGGATCCTGTATTTGGCCAACCGATCCACTGCAATAGAAACTACCTCAGGGCATCAATTGCCCCTAACAATTAAAATTAAAACGAAAAGCAACTTTGATACGTTAGATTAGTATGTATATACATATAAATTAATTTATGCCGATAAATATGCCATTACATCATTTTAAAAACACGCGATATTCAGGAGCCCCTGAAGGAGAGGCCACGCGAGCTATGATATTTGTTCATGGCAGAGGAGATTCGTCCGACCAAATGCAATATCTGGCTCACCAGTTGATACAAGACCCTGCAATGGCTTTTGTATTTCCAAAGGCGACTAACAGTGCCTGGTATCCTAAAGGTTTTATGGAAGACTGGCAGGAAAATCAACCGTGGCTAGATTCGGCCTTGCAATACCTGGATGAGGTAGTGAAGCATCTCAATAAGCAGGACATTGCCAATAACGATATTTTTCTGCTGGGCTTCTCTCAAGGCGCTTGTTTAGCACTGGAATATGCCACTAGAAATGCGCAGAAATATGCCGGCATCATGGCACTCAGTGGTGGGTTGATCGGACCTTATATTGAAAAGAAACATTATCATAACGATTTTGAAGGTACGGAGGTCTTTATAGGCTGCAGCGATGTGGATCACCATATTCCGGTAGGCAGAGTACATGCTTCTGAAGAAGTACTGGTGGCGATGGGGGCTCAAGTAGATAAAAGAATTTATCCTGGAATGGGTCATACTATTAATGAAGATGAGTTGGAGAAAGTAAAAGAAATGGTACAAAATAGCATCGCCGGGTAATGGAGATCAAAGGACTTATTAAAGGGTTACATCATGTTACTGCCACAGTAAATAATGCGCACGAAGACTATCAGTTTTACACAGGTGTATTAGGGCAGCGGCTTGTTAAGGAAACGGTAAACTTCGACAACGAAAAAGTATACCATTTTTATTACGGCAATGCCATAGGTTTGCCTTCAACTATTTTTACCACCTTCCCATATCAAGGTCAGGGGGTAAGGCAGGGAAAGATTGGTACAGGCCAGGTGTATGAAACGGTTTTTTCAGCACCGGCAGGTAGTCTTCCCTTTTGGTTCGAGCGGCTGCAAACGTTAGGTATTGAAGTAAGCAAAATTCGGCGGTTGCAGGAGGAAATGCTACTTTTCAACGATCCATCAGGGCTAAAACTAGCTATTCAGGAAGATGGCATGGACGACCGGCAGCTTGCCTGGGAAGCCCCCGGCATCACCTCGGAAAATGCCATTAAAGGTATTCACCACGTTATATTGGCGGTCGAGCGTCCAACCGAAACCCGCGATTTTTTACAATTGTTGGGCTATGAGGTAAAAAAATCGGAGGGAGATTTTACCTTTTTGGTGGCTGGTGCCGAACCGGCCGGCAATAGCCTGATGCTGCAGGGTGGGCAAGATCTTCCTCAGGGATTAGGTGGCCTGGGTACGGTGCACCACGTGGCACTTCGGGTGGCCACACTGGCGGATTCGTTAAGACTGAAAAAGTACCTTAAAAATGATCTGGGCTTGCAGGTGACAGAGGTAAAAGATCGCAAATATTTCCAGTCCATCTACTTTCGCATACCTGGAGGTATCTTGTTTGAAATCGCTACCGAGGGCCCTGGCTTTATGGTAGATGAAAACAATGCAGCACTGGGAACATCGCTACAGCTTCCGGGCTGGCAGGAGCCGCATCGGGAGCGCATTCGGGCAGGTTTATCTGCGTATAGGCGTTGATAAAAAAATGAGGCTGTAGGCTTGTTGTTATTTACCAGGTTGAGGATACTTTTTAACTTCCATAGGTAGATGACTTGCCGATATGCAAGAACATGACGTGCTGACAGAAAAAATAAATATCTTTGGTAATAACGTGATGGCTGGCACATCTTCAATTATGAAAGAAGTTTACCTTTTAAGCGGCTTAGGTGCTGATAAGCGTGTGTACCAATATCTTGACCTGGTCGACTACAAGCTTAATTATATTGAATGGACTACTCCGGGAAAAGAGGAGACAATAGCTGCATATGCGCAACGATTACTAACCCAAATTCCGACTCAGCGCCCTGTTTTAATAGGGGTGTCATTTGGTGGAATCATGGCCGTAGAAATAGGTAAACTTATACCCACTGAAAAAATATTACTGATATCCTCGGCAAAATCTAAAGAAGATCTTCCCTTCTATTACCAATGGGCAGGCCGGTTAGGACTGCACAGGGTCGTTCCTCCTGGATTTTTCAAACAGGTTAATACTGTTACTTATTGGTTTTTCGGGATTTCCGGAAAGAAAGAGAAGATTTTGCTAAAGCGCATTATAGAAGATACTGACTTGCTTTTAT
>LXQK01000209.1 GCA_001683905.1 Marivirga sp. ANT-B6 | reverse complement strand
ACAAATATTTAACTTTATATTAATTGCTTGATATAGGTTGAGCTTTGAAAGCGGGCCGAAATGAAAATAGGCATTTTTGTCACAGATATTCGTCGTACAAAGGTAACGTGACTGACACTTTTCTTAATTATTTAATTAATGACCAGATCATGATATCTGGTGCTCAGCCTGAAGAAGTTTATTTGGACGCTTTTTAAAAGGCAGCGGAAGTTTAGACAACGCAAATGCCTGCGGTATTGTATTTAAGATAGCAGGTAAAGATCTCTTGCCCTTTTAATTACCGCCAGGACGCTAGCTTAACGGTCGTATGGCATAGTGGCAACCATTGCTTTCTTGTACGATCCAAGAGCTTAAACCTTTACTTGAAGCTCTTGCGTAGACCGCTCCGTTATCTCACAAATTCGACTAAAAGTCATGTAATGCCGTGTAAACCTGGTGAATAGGAAGACCCATAACGTTGTAAAACGATCCGGCAATAGATGAAACGCCAATCATTCCAAGCCATTCCTGAATTCCATAGCTGCCAGCCTTGTCAAAGGGTTTGTAAGTATGGATGTAGAATTCAATTTCCTCTGTACTGAGAGGGGCAAAGGTAACCTCGGTAAGCTCAGAGAAAAAAACTTCTTTATCCTTTGAAAAAAGGCAAATACCCGTAACAACCTTATGTTTTTTTCCAGAAAGGCGTGTCAGCATTTGAAATGCATCCACCACGTCAACGGGTTTTTCAAGGATATTTCCTTCCAATATCACGACTGTATCGGCCGCTATGACTATCTCATCTTTAACTTGCGCTTCAAAGGCTGCGGCTTTTTTTCTGGCCAGGTAAATCGGTACTGTTTCAGGTGGTAAATCAAGCGGGTAATCCTCGCTGATATTTTTGGCTACCACAGTAAATGTAAACCCTGCGTCTGCCAGTATTTGCCGGCGTCGCGGAGAATTAGAAGCAAGAATGATCGGTCGGTTGAAATTCATTTTCCTGGATTGAGCTAAATAAAAAACCACAGATCACCTTGGGGTAGAAATACGTCGATTTTTGTGGCATCATGAAGCCACTAAAACATACCTTTTTAATCTCTTCCATTGAAATCTCTTGCGTGATCAAGGCGAATTGGGCTTCTTCTTTCAACACTTCTGTCAGGCATTCAGCAAAGCTGCGCTCAAAAGTGACCTTTTCTGAATTCCTTTGATGCTTTCCGGAAATACCCAAAACTTTTTCAATCACAAAGTAATGTAAAACAGTGAGATCCAACGCCTTAATGTCTGGAGGGAAGTTCCAGGCCATGGTTGAAAGCACTTCCGGCTTTAGCCTGATCTTATAGGCATTTTCTTTGGTAACCAAGCCAAATGCCCACTTTTTCCCCAATATAATCTCATGGATATCATTTACATTTTCCACGTTCTTGATGATAAAATCCTTTTCTAAGGCAGCCAGCAGATCCGGCTCAGAAAAATTCTCCAGGTTTTTAATAATCCGGTGGGTAGGAAGTATGCGCAGATCATCTGCTTCCATATTGGTGAAAAACATCAGGTGGAAATTATAACCCTCAGATCCGGTATGAGCAGCATTGCTGGCCATGTGCTTTCTTTTATAGGCTAATGATCCTTCATAACGATGATGACCATCAGCGAGTATAACTTGCTTTGCTTCAAGTAAAGCTTGAAACCTTTTTATGATGTCCAAATCATGAATCACACTTAATACATCCCTAACG
Organism: Marivirga sp. ANT-B6; assembly: GCA_001683905.1. Taxonomy (GTDB): domain Bacteria; phylum Bacteroidota; class Bacteroidia; order Cytophagales; family Cyclobacteriaceae; genus ANT-B6. The sequence goes on along the minus strand of LXQK01000209.1, from coordinate 3,611 downwards.
CCCTGGTAATCCTCTGTTTCATAAATAGGGTTTTCCATGCTTTCATCCATGAATTTCTCCAGTTCAAATGTCGGGTCGGAATACAAGCCATGGGTAGGGCTTACATGCAGGTTGGTTTTTTCCAGCAACACGGCCCGGTCATTTACCGCTTTGGGAATGGTATTTTCATGTCGTAGAATCACCTTATCTTCCCAATCGTAAGTTCTCATATTGCAGATAAACCCTTTCCTAACAAATTCCTTTTGATGCCCTGCCAATGTAAAATACTGGTAGTAGACATATATTCCTGCTAGCTTATCCTGTTTTATTACTTGTTGTTCCTTCCATTCCTTTAGGGTCTTCGCAGCATCGTCGTTGGCGCTGTCGCCGCGGGGTACCGACAAGTGGATACTATTATAGGGGTTCTTATACAAAGCATTTCGCTGCTTTTCTGAAACCACATCGAAAAGAGGAGAAGTAAGTGCGTCTATCTGTTGCGATAATTCAGGGTTGTACCTCCAGGCCCGGAAGGGTTTTATTTCTGCCATTATTATTAATCTAGCTTTAGATGTGGTAGATTGGGGTAAATCTACCTTTTAAAAATTTATCTCTTTTTCCAGTTGCTCTGCTGCTGGACGGAAACGGCTTCCGCCGGTCTGGCTGCCATTTCTTTGAACAATTTAACAGCAAAAGCTGCCCCAATCAGTTCGTCATTTGCATCCTGCACTGTCAGCATCTCAGGTTTAAAATATTGTTCAATAAACTTCGTGTTGAAGTTGCCCGATCGGAACACGTCATGCTGCATTACAAATTTACAAAAAGCCAAAGTGGTTTCTATACCGGTAATCTGGTATTCATCGATAGCCCGAACCATTCTTTGTATGGCCTCTTCCCTGGTATTTGCGTAAGTAATGAGTTTTGCAATCATCGAGTCGTAGTAGATAGGAATCTCCATGCCTTCTTCAAAACCATCATCTACCCGTACACCCGGCCCTTGCGGCCTTCTATAGGTCTTAAGTAAGCCTACATTCGGTAAAAAGTTGTTTGCAGGATCTTCGGCATATACCCGCACTTCCATGGCATGCCCTTTTATCTTAAGGTCTTCCTGTTGAATCTCCAGTACTTCTCCCTGCGCAATTTTAATCTGCTGCTTTACCAGATCAACCCCCGTTATCTGCTCAGTTACCGGGTGCTCCACCTGAAGACGGGTGTTCATTTCCAGAAAGAAAAAATTAAGCTGGTCATCGACGATGAATTCTACAGTACCAGCCCCATAGTAATTGCATGCTCGCGCAACGCCTACGGCAGCTTTTCCCATTGCCTCGCGAATTTCCGGCGTCAGTACTGCCGATGGTGCCTCCTCGATCACTTTTTGATGCCTCCGTTGTATGGAGCATTCTCTTTCGAAGAGGTGAATGATATTGCCATGCTGGTCACCAAGTACCTGAATTTCGATATGCTTGGGCGAGGTAATAAACTTTTCTATAAAAACCGCCCCATCCCCAAACGCCGATATGGCTTCGCTAATCGCCCTATCCATCTGCTCTACCAGCTCCTCAGGGCCTTCTACCACGCGCATACCCTTTCCGCCACCGCCAGCACTTGCCTTTATCAGTATAGGATAGCCAATGGCAGCCGCTTTTTCTTTGGCTATAGCAATATCGTCAATGGCATGATCAGTACCCGGAACCATCGGAATGTCATATGCAGCAACAGCCGCTTTGGCGCCCAGTTTACTTCCCATAATTTCAATAGCCTGTGCCGAGGGGCCGATAAAGATCAATCCCGCCGCCTCTACTTTTCTGGCAAAGTCAGCGTTTTCTGATAAGAAGCCATAACCAGGGTGTATGGCGTCTACCTTTAAGTTTTTACAGATGGTGATAATCTTTTCAGCCTGTAAGTAGGAGGCTGATGAGGGTGGTGGCCCTACGCAAACAGCCTCATCGGCGAACCTGACATGTAGCGCGCCCCGATCTGCCTCACTATAGATAGCTACTGTACCGATACCCATCTCCCGGGCTGTTCGCATGATCCGCAAAGCGATTTCTCCCCGGTTGGCAACTAATATTTTCTTGATTTTTTTCATACGTAGATTCAATATCGGTGCTGGATGTAGCCCTTGAGTATATTAGTTCCTTCAGGCTTACAATGCTAGAAAAATATTCTATTTTTTCTAAACAACTAATAAAATAAGTACTAACTTTTGTCTGTACTCTTATAAGTATTACATTTGTTCGTTTGAATTAATAGAAACAAAACCAATTACACAACATAACTGGATTCGCTGTGGATTTATTTGAAAAATTATTGAAGGACCGCGGTCCATTAGGAAAGCACTCGGATGTAGAGGAAGGATATTTCATGTTCCCAAAGCTGGAAGGTCCCATATCGCCTCGTATGAAATTCAGGGGCAAAGAAGTGCTTACCTGGAGTTTAAACAATTATCTGGGCCTGGCAAACCATCCTGAAATTAGAAAGGTAGACGCTGAAGCTGCTGCAGAATGGGGGCTTGGATACCCTATGGGCGCCAGAATGATGTCTGGAAATTCAGCGTACCATGAGCAGTTTGAAGCACAACTCGCGTCTTTTGTGAAAAAAGAGGCCGCCATGTTACTTAATTTTGGATACCAGGGAATTCTCTCCGTTATTGATGCCCTGGTAGACAGAAAGGATGCTATAGTATATGATGCCGAATCGCATGCGTGTATTGTAGACGGTGTGCGCCTTCATATGGGTAAGCGCTTTGTTTATCCTCATAACGATATCACCAGCCTTGAAAAACAGCTTGAAAGAGCAACCAAGCTGACGCAGGAAACTGGCGGTGGCATTCTGGTCATAACTGAGGGTGTATTTGGGATGTCTGGCAGAATGGGAAACCTCAAGGATATTGTCAAATTGAAGAAAAAATTTAACTTCAAGCTTTTAGTAGACGATGCGCATGGTTTCGGTACCATGGGTAAGACGGGTGCAGGAGCAGGCGAAGAACAGGGTGTTCAGGATGAGATCGATATCTATTTTTCCACATTTGCTAAGTCTATGGCAAGCATCGGTGCTTTTATTGCTGGCGATGCTGACATTATGAATTTTCTAAAGTACAATATTCGGTCACAGATATTTGCTAAATCTCTACCAATGCCATTGGTAATTGGAGGCATGAAAAGACTAGAGATGCTACGTACCATGCCTGAATTAAAAGACAATCTCTGGAAAATTGTACACGCCATACAAGGTGGCTTGCGCGAGCGCGGGTTTAACCTTGGCGCAACAGAGTCACCTGTCACTCCGGTAATACTTTCAGGTGGAGTAGGTGAGGCCGCAACGCTAACGCGCGACCTGCGGGAGAATTTCAATATATTCTGTTCAGTGGTGATCTATCCTGTCGTGCCCAAAGATGTAATCATGATCAGAATAATCCCTACAGCGGTACACACCCTCGATGATGTAGCGGAAACAATTGGCGCTTTTGAGGCCATCAAAGACAAGCTAACGAGTGGAATTTATCAAAAAGATGAGTTGGCAGCAGCATTTACACGCTAAATTTTAATTAAATACCGCCTCTATTATTGATTTTTAAACATTTTAATTATATTGCTACCATTAAATATCAAAGAGTTTTTATCAATAAAAAACCT
>LXQK01000208.1:35366-36349 GCA_001683905.1 Marivirga sp. ANT-B6 | reverse complement strand
ATTAATTTCTGATAGTGCTGACTATTCAATCCCGAATCTAAGGACTTTACCCCTATTTTGTAAATATAAATACCATTATCTACTATAGCTCCCTGCCCGTTTGTGCCATCCCACGTCAAGGTAGTGATGAGGCCCTCACTTCTTTCAATGGTTTGAGAAGATACATGGATAAGCTCTCCTCTTAACGAATAGATATACAAAGCAACTTCAAGGTTTTCTCCCGGTCTGTTATGCGCCCAGGAAAAGGTTGTCACTTCTCTTCCTGGCTGAAAGGGATTAGGATAATTGATAACGTCGAAAAGTGTTAGTTTAGCATCTTTCTCCACAATAAATTCTATCAAGGCCTCAGAAGCATTGTTATAGGTATCCCACGCCTTTAATTTTAACCGATGTTTTCCTGGTTCAAGGTCTTTCAAGGGAAAAGATAACCACCCTTTTGTAAAGTCGTCCGTTGAGGTTTGGTAATAGTCATTCACGATAAATGATTCTCCATTGTCTAAAACTGCAGTAATGGATTGACCTGGCCCACTGTTTGATATGTTGATGCCACTTTCATCATCAATCGATGCCAATAGTAATGTGCTGGACTGTACAATTCCACCGCTTTGAAACGAAGTGTTCTCCATAAACATCTTTATAACAGGAGGTGTGGTATCAACAGAAGGAGAGTCATTACTGCCACCAATACGGATAGAACTGCTAGCCCCTCCGGCGTCTAATGATGGGTTATCCGCTTTCGCGTACATGCTTATCTTACCATTACCAAGTCTATAATCAATGTTCTTGGGAACAATAAATGTAATACTAAAGCTGCCTTCCTTAACTGTTACGTCCCCTCTAAAAATCGCGTTAGCCCTCTCAGTATAAGAGAAAGGCGTCGCTCCTCCGCTGCCCAAAGTAGTCTTTACCTGCTCTTTATCAAAAATAGTGGCAGAAAGTAACCCGTTAAAGGTTGAAATTTTGGATTGTGTGAACCCATTGAT
>LXQK01000208.1:32408-35235 GCA_001683905.1 Marivirga sp. ANT-B6 | reverse complement strand
CCTCTTCTACACCTTTATCATTTACAGATGTAATAATGATGTCTTTCTCAGGGTATGCCAGTGTCATGGATGGATCGCCCAGGAGGCTAAAATTTCTATTGGCGCTCCCTCTCAGGCTCTCGTTTTTGGTATTCCTGAATATTTCACCAAGGTTGCTATACTTGCCCGCCGATTTCTTAAAAACGTTATTATAAAATGCAACATTTAAGGCATAGTTGGTATTTGAAAATACAGCCCTTGTTGTGGTTACAATACCGATGGCACCACCTTTATTACTTAAAACCAAGTATTCCCCACCAGATCTCCTGGTAGGATCGTCATGTCGTCCATATTCACAGGTGGCAGTCACAAACAAAGGAAGCTTGTTATAGTTTTCCCATTTACTGATTGTGGAGAGGTCCAGGATTTTCTCTGCTGTCCATTCAGTTTCTGATCCATGGCCGGTATAATTTAATATCAAAGTACCTTTGTCTACAGCCTCTGTGAGGGCTTGGTTTGCTGCAGGAGAAGTTTCAATTGTAGTTAAGCGCACCTGTGGGTAGGCGTCCAAATATATCTTGCGGATATCAAACTGCTCAGCATTTTCCTTTAAGACGTTGCCGAGGCGTTCTGCATCACGCTGGTGCAAGTTGTCGTCACCGTCATCCGCCACAAATGTGACGTGATTTCGCCACTTTCCGAAGGTTCGCTCGTTGGTAGCATAATGTATTAATTTGTCTACTACAATTTTTGCTTCAGCTGTTGTAGCTACAGGAAGTCTTCCTACACCTATTTCCATAGTATGATCTCCACCGATACCAAAACCTTCTTCCGACCAGTAGCCTTCCTCCTCATCAAAAAAACCAAAATAATCATCTGATGAATAGCTATAAATAGGATGAAGAGAATTTCTCGATTCGTAAGTCGGAATGAAATTCCCCTGATTACCAAGAATATTCTTATAATCAAAAGAGGTTTTGCCGAAGAGTAGCAGATTTTGCAGCCCATTTTCGCCAAGCTGCTGATCGAACAAATATTTGGCGAAATCACGGATAGCAGTGATATCTTTTGCCCCTGACGAAAACTCATTGAAAACTTGCTCTGTCGTTACAACTTCTACCGTCAACTGGTCATGGCTTTCGCGAAAAGTCTTTAGTCTCTTGGCCTCCTGCAAAAAATCGGGGTGGGTAATGATGAGTAGGTGAGGTGCTGAAAGTCCCATTAAATCCTGGTTGCCGACTTTCTTGACAAAAGTTGGTGCAGGAAAATTTTGATTAAAGGCAATAAATTTTTTTAGTTGATCGGTCTTGACGCCAAACAAAAGGTCGGCGCTACTGCCCGTAGCCGCCTGCACCTTAGGAGAGGTGGGTTCAGTGATGTCCCAGATGATTACGCCATTTCCTACGTTTTTTACCTTAAAAGTCGATATTAAATGATCCAGGCTAGCCAGAGACTGAAAAATCGACTGTTCTCCATAAAGTGCTAGTTCACGCTGAAAATGAAGAGTAAATGAATTAAGATAGCCGATAGATCTTCCGGTACTGCTCTTATTAAATTTGAGATTTACAACCAACTCGTCACCTTTAGCCGGAAATGCGTTAAGTGTAAACACATCAGTGCGGTCAGCACCCTTATTGCCATATAGATTAATACCTCTTACCACGTCGGGTTCAGGAATGGCGTTTAGCGGCTGATTTCCCACCAAAAGTCCATTAAGTGAAATATCAAAAGAAGATGCAGCATAAGATTGCCCCATCACGGAAGAAACGATGGTAACAGGGGCATTGGTGAGCGCTCCTTTCCCATCGAAGGAAAAATTATAGCTTAGTGTAGGATTGAAAAATTCTCCATACCACACTCTTCCAGATTTTAATATGTTTACCAGGTCCTTTTCGTAGGAGATGAATGCATCAAAGCTATTGATTACAGGAAAATCTACCCCCTCATTTTCCTGCATGGCGATTCGCTTGCCTGATGTATGGCCATACGATAGAAAATAATAAGTTGAATCTGAGTAAATGTTTTTCTCGTAAAAGAACCGCTTTGTCTCGGGGTCTAGTGCTACTTTGTCGGGGCCCTGCGCATAAAAAAGTATATAATCTTCATTGTTGAAGACGCCGTCAGCCTCTCCGGATACGAAGATGGCATTTTCTATCAATCCTATTGGCCTGGGAATAGCATTCGATTGAGGCAACATACCGCCCCCGCTACCAAAAATCTGAAGTGTTTGAGGGTTAACCTCAGCGATATTTATTCCTGCTTTAACTAAAAAATCGGGTGATATTTTGAATATTCCCTCTTGGGCTACAGCAATCTTTATCCAGTTTCCAGTACCTATTGGAGCATTTCCCGAACGCGTATCGGTCGTGCGGTAGTTTTGGGAGTTGCCCGGAAATACAACTAGCAAGAGTGCGGTGGCACAGGTATAGAACAGTAGCTTTATCAATATACTTTCGCTTTGTTAAATCAGGCATTCACTTAACGTTGCTTGCATTTAAATATTGGAGGAACGACCCAATTTATTCGCTTAATCTGCTCGTAGAAGTTATGCGAAATTTTAAGCTTCGGTAACTTTATACTTAAAATCTTCCATGATCAGGTTTGCCAATAGCTTTTTACAAGCAAACGCCACTTTTTCTTCTGCTGCACCTTTATTCTCGGCTTCTATTTCCAAAGTGATATGTTTTCCAATACGGGCATCTAATATTTCGGGCAAGCCTAAATTTTTTAAACCGAGCTTCACAGCTTTACCTTGAGGATCTAAAATTTCTTTTAAAGGCATAATGTCAATTTCTGCTTTGTATTTCATGGGAGTTATTTCTTCATTTAAAATTAATGCCAATGCCTC
>LXQK01000208.1:29645-32251 GCA_001683905.1 Marivirga sp. ANT-B6 | reverse complement strand
TTATATATAAAATTATAATTAAAGGAATAGAAATGAATTTAAGCGATATAAGTAAAACAACCGACACTATTAAAAACAGGAATTTTACTTTATTATCGACCCACTTATAGTTTTTAAACTTCAAAGAAAATAAAGGAAGTTCTGCCACCATAAGCAGACTAAATACAATGGTAATCCCTATCAATACAAATACATTGGAAAGCACAAAATCCGAGATCTCGGCACTTTCGAACGCAAGAAGAGGTAATGCGCTGATGAATAATGCATTGGCAGGTGTTGGTAAACCTATAAAGCTCTCTGCCTGCCTTGTGTCTACATTAAACTTTGCCAGTCGCAGTGCCGAAAATATAGCGATTAAAAAGGCCATATAGGGAAGGTAGAAGTTGTTGCTAGCAGTTGTGATCATGCTGAACATCATATAAGCCGGCAGAAAGCCAAACGTCACCATGTCTGCTAATGAATCGAGCTCTTTTCCAATAGCCGAATAGGCTTTGAGAATTCGGGCAGTAAACCCATCGAAAAAATCTAAAATAGCAGCTAGCCAAATCAGATAAGTGGCCACTTCTAGATGGCCATTGGTTACAGCCACCACACCAATGCAGCCGCATAGTAAGTTACAACAAGTGATAAAGTTTGGAATATGCTTTAACAAAATGAATTGATTTAAAGGATAAGTTTATGCAATGGCACAAAAGGGATTACTTCTTTTTTCAGCTCCTACGCTGGTTTCCGCACCATGCCCCGGATACACAATCATATCGTCTCCTAATGGGAATATTTTAGTATGTATACTACGAATCAAGGTGTCAAAGTCTCCCCCGGGTAAATCGGTTCTGCCAATACTGCCATTGAATAAGACATCTCCTCCAATACAAAATTTTTGCAGCCTGTTGTAAAATGCAATATGCCCCGGGGCGTGCCCGGGCACAAAAACAATAGCTAAAGTAGATGTCCCAAATTTCACCTGTTCTCCTTCCTCCAGAAACTGATCAGGCTCTGCTTCCTGATATTGGGCGAAACCATAGGTAGAGGCATAAGTCTTTACAGCGCGTAGCACTTCCACCTCTTTTTTGTGAAGGTAAAGCGGCACCTTATATTTGTTCTTCACATAATAGTTTCCCAGAACATGGTCAATATGGCAATGCGTATTTAAAAGATGGGTCACCGTTAAAGCCTTTTTTTCAATAAAGCTACTTAAAATACCATTTTCTTCCGCGCCATAACAGCCTGGATCTATAATTACTGCTTCGTTGGTTTCGTCATATAAAACAAAGGTATTTTCGGCAAAGGCATTAAAAGTAAAAGATTTAATTTGAATCATAAGGTATCCTATAGTTGCGGTATAAAATTGACGCTTTAATCATCAATATTCAAAATATATTATATTAATTTGAAAGATGAAAGTAGATTATTTGATAGTAGGTCAGGGATTAGCAGGGACAGTTCTTTCATACCAGTTGATAAAGGCAAAAAAAAAGGTGGTGGTTATAAATCAAACCAACAGAAAATCATCATCTCACGTGGCAGCTGGCTTATACAACCCCATCACTGGTAGAAGAATGGTGAAGACATGGCTTGCTGATGAGCTCTTTCCGTACCTGGAAGCATTTTACAGTGATATGGAACAGGTGCTGGAAACCAGGATTTTAATGAAGTCAGGCATCTACCGTCCGTTTCTTTCCATAGAAGAACAAAATGAATGGATGGCTAAAAGTGCTGATCCGATGTTTAGTGACTATCTGGAGGGCATCGTACAATCGTCAAGTCAATTAGGTATTAAAGATCCTTATGGTGGATTGGCGCTTAAGTATTCCGGATACCTGGACGTTTCGCTGATGTTGGATCAATATAAGCGCTACCTTTTAGAAAATGAGGCTTATATAGAAAGCGCCTTCGATGAAAATATGTTGGTGGTGAACCAGGAGGATGTTAGTTATGAGGGGATTACTGCTAATAAAATTATCTTTTGTGCGGGCGTCAACGACGCCAGCGGCCGTTTTTTTAATTGGCTGCCTTTTAACCCCGTCAAAGGGGATATTATATCGATAAAGTCTGAGATTCCAATTAACAAAATTATTAATAGGGGCGTCTACATTATCCCACAGGGCAACGGCACCTGCAGGGCTGGTTCCACCTACAGCTGGGACGATCTTACTGATGTAGCTACGGAAAAAGGAAAATCAGAAATGATGCGAAAAATTGAAGAGCTTATTGATTCGCCCTATCAAGTTGAAGATCACCAGGTTGGGGTGCGACCTGCCACCGACGACAGACGACCTTTTATCGGCCAGCATCCCGCACTTAAACCATTATATATTTTTAACGGTTTAGGAACTAAGGGTGTATCGCTTGCCCCGTATTTTGCGTTAGAGTTTTTAGCATATCTGGAAGGTAGAAAAGAACTCCATGAGGAGGTAAATATTAACCGATATTTTTCGTTATATTAGAATTAAATTTAGTTGAAGCTATACATGTCTAAGAACTATACAAAGGTTGTTTTCCTGGTCTTAACATTTGTCTTACCAATGCTGCAGGTACATGGGCAGCAATCGCGGGAAACGTTTGGTAAAAACAGGATACAGTACAAAAACTTTGACTGGAGGTAC
>LXQK01000208.1:0-29505 GCA_001683905.1 Marivirga sp. ANT-B6 | reverse complement strand
ACAGGAAAATGCCAGGAATGCTGCTACTTATCTGGAGGAAGAATTTGATCGGATCACCGATATACTAGGTTACGCTCCCTATTCGAAAACCAAGATTTTTCTTTATAATTCAGTGTCTGACCTGCAGCAAAGCAATGTAAACGTCAATGAAAACAATTTCACCATTGGGGGGCAGACTAACTTTGTCAAACTTCAGGTTGAGATCGCCCATCCTGGTAATGGCATAGAGTTTAAAAATCAGCTTGTTTACGAGGTTTCCAAAGTGCTCATCAATGACATGATGTTTGGTGGTAGCTTATCTGATATGCTGCAAAACGCTTATCTCTTAAGCCTTCCCGATTGGTTTATCAATGGTGCTGCCCGCTATATTGCAGAAGGGTGGGATATTGAGATGGATGATTATACCAGGGATTTGCTTCAACATAAGCAGGTAAAGAAAATGAGCAAGTTTAAGGGGGATGAGGCAGAGCTTGCAGGCCAGTCTGTCTGGAATTTTATCACTGAAAAATACGGCCGTACCAATATCTCGAATATTTTAAATCTCACCCGTATCATCAGAAATGAAGAAACGAGCATTGCCAATACCCTGGGGATGCCTTTTAAATATTTCTTACGAGATTGGCAAAAATACTATGTAGACTTAAATCAGTCAGTAGCGGAAAGTTATGTTACTCCTACTGAAGATGCGCAATTTAGGAAAAGAAACAGGAAAGGATACATTTATAAGAATGTTCGGATCAGCCCTAACGGAAACCTGCTTGCTTATTCCGAGAATGAAAATGGTAAGTATGAGGTAAAGGTTAAAAATCTGGAATCCGGCCGGGAATATAACGTAGTTACCGGTGGGTATAAAGTGATCAACCAGGAGATCAACGAAGATATTCCGCTGTTAAGCTGGCGGGATGACAATAACCTTGGTATTATCAGTACCCAAAGAGGTAGAAACTTTTTTTGGGCGCACGATGTGGCGACAAAAAGAACGCAGCGCATCGAATTGGTGAAGTTTAATCAGATTAAAAGCTTTGACTTTTCCCGCAATGGCAGCTTGCTCGTCGTAAGTGCGGAGGTGAATGGACAGAATGACCTATATCTATATAGCCTTACACGGCATACTATTCAAAGGCTTACCAATGACCTTTACGACGATCTGCATCCCAGGTTTATACCTGGCACCAATGCGGTTATTTTTAGTTCCAACAGAGTAGACGATTCTCTTCGTACACAGGTAAGCACATTAGCCAAGCTTACAGAAAATTTCAACCTGTTTATCTACAACCTGGATACAACGAAAACGGTATTAAAAAGAGTGACCAATACCATAAGCAAAGACATCAAGCCTATTCCGATTGATGAGCGTAGGGTATTTTACATCAGTGACCAAAAAGGGATTAATAATATCTTTAGGTATGATCTTGTTGATGGGCTGTATAACCAGGTGACAAATTTTGATGTCAGCATAAAAGACTATGATTTAAATGTTGCGACTGGAGATTTGGCTTTCATTATGCTCAATGAAGGGAAGGATTATGTGTACCATTATAATTCCTTTGATTTCAGTCAAAATAATTTTACAAAACAGACCAGGAGGCAAGACATTCAACAGGCGCGATTTATGAGCCAGCGGATGAAACAGAGGGAACAGGAAGCCCAACTAAAGGCCGAGCAAGCTCCGGTGGAAGTAGAAATTCAACTTTCAGATTCTTTGATTGTAACGGATTCTACCATACGGTTATCAGACTCTATTGATACTTCTATAGTGGAAGAGCCTGAAACGTTGACAGATATTATTGATACCGACAATTACACTTTTGATAAAGAAGTGATCGAAGAAGCGCAAACCAGAAGATCATATCTTTCAAGTTTTAGAAAGGTGAATAAAGAACGGCGACTGGTAGGTCCACTTCCTTACGAAACCAGGTTTAGTACAGACAATGTCATTACATCCTGGGTCATTGATCCGCTTCGTGGCTTTGGAATACAGCTGGAAATAGAAATGAATGATATGCTGGAGAATCACAAATTCTTTGGTGGTATTATGGCCATTTCTGATCTCAAAAGTGGTGACTTTTTTGCCGAATATCAGTATCTGAAAAATCTTATAGACCTTTATGGCAGGTACAGTAGAAAATCAGTTTTCATCAATACAGGAATTATTTCAAATTCTGAAGGGCAGCGATACGTACTCGATAGATTTGAAATAGGGGCTTCTTTACCGCTCACTATTACATCGCGAATCACTGTGAGCCCATTTGCCGCTATCAGCAATTCTCTTGATATTCACTCTGACGTATTTGCCGGCAGGGAGCCTACAGATTTAAGAGTGAATTATGGCGGTGGAAAAGTTGAATATGTTTTTGATAACACGATTGTTAGAGGCCTGAATCTTTTTGTAGGAACCAGAGCAAAAGCATCTTTTGAATATTTTCATGACTTGGATGGGGGAGATCGGTCGTTTAGCAACTTAAAAGTTGATATCCGGAGATATCAAAAAATACACCGTGAGCTAATTTTGGCTACAAGGGTATTCTACGGAGGTTTTTTTGGAAGCAATGCGCAACAATATCTTCTTGGGGGGATGAACAACTGGTTATTCAACAAAACCGATAACCTACAAGAGCCAGGAAGCCCGCTAGCATTCGATTATAGGAGAGACAATAGTAATATCCTCTTTACTGAGTTTGTGACCAATATGCGCGGTTTTAACTATAATAAGTTCAACGGTACCAATGCCTTGTTATTCAATGCAGAACTTCGTTTTCCGGTGATCAAGTATTTTTCTAGTGGGCCTATAGCGTCAAACTTCTTTCGAAACCTGCAATTGATTGGATTTTATGATATTGGATCAGCATGGACAGGGGATACGCCGTGGTCGCAGGACAATAGTAGAAATACGGAGATCATCAAACGGCCGGGTTCTGCTTTTCAGGCAAGAATTAAAAATTTCAACAATCCATGGATTTCCAGTTATGGTACAGGGTTAAGAACGGTATTATTGGGTTATTATGTAAAGTTTGATGCGGCCTGGCCTATTGAAGACTATGAGGTGCAAAAGCCTAAATTTTATGTAACTTTAGGCTACGACTTTTAATCTTTTGTTGCAATCATAGAAAGAATAGATTCGAAGATGGCTTTACCTTCGACATTGCCTAGTGCTTCCTCCGCAGCTCTCTCCGGGTGAGGCATCATCCCGAATACGTTTCTTTGATCGTTCATGACCCCGGCAATATTACGTATCGAGCCGTTCAACGTGTGGTCTTCATGGACTACGCCATTTTCATCGCAATAGTGGAAAAGAATCTGACCATTTCGGTCCATTTCATTCAGTACTTTTTCGGCGGCAAAGTACCGTCCTTCCGCATGAGCTATAGGAATCTTCATCGGTTTTGTGGTATCCAGTGTGGCTGTTAGCAGCGAGTTATTATGTACCGCCTTGATATGAATATTTTTGCAGACAAATTTCTGGTCTTTATTTCTTAACAGTGCGCCAGGTAGCAAGCCCGACTCAGTAAGAATCTGAAATCCATTACAGATTCCCAGCACATAGCCTCCCAGGGCAGCATGTTCTATCACGCTCTTCATAATTGGCGAAAACCTCGCTATAGCCCCTGATCTTAGATAATCACCGTAGGAAAAACCCCCTGGTAAAACGATAAAATCGCATCCCTGTAGATTGGTATCTTTGTGCCAAAGCTTGACGACTTGTTGCTTCATCACATCTTGCAAGACATGCACCATGTCTTCATCGCAATTGGAACCAGGAAATATTACAACCCCAAATTTCATCTTTTACTTGTTTAATGAAGAGACTTTCAATCCGTTTTAATGGTCCAAATTTAGTAAAATTATAGCATTGCATCATCTTATGTGCCAATACAAATTGTATTCTTTTAACGATTTGTTTGATATAAGCATATTAGTTGTGAATATTGTATTATGATAAAATCGATGACTGGATATGGACTATCTACATTAGAGACCGATGTTTTTAGTTTAAGAGTTGAAGCCAAAACCCTCAATTCGAAATTTTTGGATGTAAACTTCAAGCTTCCTAAAATCTACAGCGAGAAGGAGCTTGAGCTTAGGAGAATGATAGGTGACCATCTCGAACGAGGTAAGGTCTCTGTACAAGTCGAATTCTATAAAAAGAGCGACGATAATATAAAACTCAACATCGATAAAGAGCTTTTTAAAGAATACTTCTATCAACTGCAAGTATTGGCTGTGGAAGTTGGGGCGCCTAGCGTAAACGAACTCTTTAAGCTTGCCCTTCAGTCTCCTGATGTGCAGAAGAACAACTTATTTGATGCTTATACAGAAGATATACCGGTAGATTGGAACGATCTTGTTCCGATCATTGAAGACGCCATAATCGCTTGTGACAAGTTTAGGATGCAGGAAGGCGAAGTGCTTAAAACGAATCTGGAGGAAGATATTCGGCAAATTAAGGCACTGCTGGAGGAAGTAATAATACATGCCCCACGTCGTGCGGAAGCGGTAAGGCAGCGCCTAACTGACCATGTAAAACAATATAATATGACAGAACAAATCGATGAAAATCGTTTTGAACAAGAATTGATATTCTATATTGAAAAGCTTGACATCAACGAAGAAAAGGTAAGGTTGGCGAGCCATCTTGATTATTTTATAGAGGTAATCAATGAAGAAAAATCGCAGGGTAAGAAACTCGGCTTTATTAGCCAGGAGATTGGAAGAGAAATTAATACGATTGGTTCTAAAGCCAACGATGCTACCATTCAGAAGTTGGTCATTGGGATGAAAGAGGCACTGGAAAAGGTCAAGGAACAATTATTAAATATTCTTTAGGCCATCAAGCTAAAGTTTAAAAAAAAAGCCCCAAATCGGGGCTTTTTCTATATCACTTGGACATGGTTTTGTTAGCCTAACTTAAAGGTGATAGGAACTACCATTCGTACTTTTACAGCTCTACCTCTTTGCTTTCCGGGCTTCCACTTTGGAGCAGACTTCACAACGCGTACTGCTTCTTCATCACAACCTGCACCAATTCCTTTTATAGCTTTTACCTCATTGATTGATCCATCTTTATCAACCACAAACTGCACATAAACCTTGCCTTCTACGCCCATTCTACGCGCTTGTGCTGGGTAATCCATATTCTTTTGGATAAACTTATAAAAAGCGGGATAACCACCAGCTGGTTCAGGCTGATCCTCCACAACAGAAAATATTTGATCTGCCACCTCTTCTTCAGGAGCTTCTTCAAACACAATAGCTTCTACAACAGTTTCCTGCGTAATCTCCACGTCAAGGTTTACCTCAATTTCTTCTTCTATTTCCTCCTCGTCAGGAACCTCAATAATTTCAGGCTGTTGAATTACTGGTGGTGGTGGCGGCGGCTGCTCTGTAGGCGGCACCTCCATTAAATCTTCAAAATTATCATTAACTTTACCTAAATCTACAAAACTTCCGTCGTCATAGAATTTCCATTCGAAAGCCATGATTACCAAAGCCAAACTGATTACCAAGCCGATGCTTAGAAACAAGCCGGATTTTTTAGCTAAATCTGCTTCAGGGTTTTTCTTTAATTCCATTTTAGCGTATTTAAAAATTATAAGTTCAATTTATAAAATTTTCGGTTTGTTCAAATATACAAAATAAATTACATGTATTACAAACCTATTATCTTCTTAAGGCAATATAATAACTACCAAAGCCAAATAATGCACGCAGGATATTTGCTATGTTATTTGCAATTTCCACGCCTCTTTCTGGGATAAATATTCGAATCACTTCAACAATTAAGCCAACAGAAACAGCAAAAATCAATGACAAAGTTAACGTGCTCTTTTTGCAACCTTTAAAAACATCATTGCTTGCTAAATTCTAATAACATTAAAACCGTGAAGGCAATATTACAAAACATGTACCGCCTTGTAGATTCTAAGTTTTCCAAACCTAACGCTGCCAACCAGGTCATTCCTGAAATGGCCTCACCTGGATGAGAGTCGCAATCAGAATGAGAAAAACCAATTACAATCGTTTACAGAATATACCTTAAAAACATAACAAAGTTGTGAAGAGTTCAAAGAGGGCGACTAAGCTCCAATAACTTCTTTGTAAGCCTCTAAAGACAATAGATCGTCCAACTCTGCTTTGTTTTTTATACTTATTTTAATCATCCACCCTTTACCATAGGGGTCGTCGTTCACTAGCTCAGGCTCAGATTCTAAATCCGGATTTATTTCCAACACCTCTCCAGTCAGGGGCATGAATAAATCCGAAACAGTCTTTACTGCTTCTACTGTGCCAAACACATCTCCTAATCCTACTTCTTCTCCCTCTGTTTCTATTTCAACATATACAATATCACCTAGCTCTTTTTGAGCAAAATCGGTAATGCCCACATAGGCACTATCCCCATCTACTTTTACCCATTCGTGGTCTTTTGTATACTTTAGAGTTTCTGGTAAATTCATATCTTATTTTTTTTTAAAATTACATTCTTTTTTTGAATGATAATTATTTGAGGGGAAAAAATTTATTGCGTCAAGCTAAACCTTACACGGGTTCCAAATGCTGTTGTTGCTCGTTTAAAGGAATTTGATACCCTCGGCTCATTGATATTTCTTTCGAAATAAAGGTCGAGGCTTAACCGTTGATTAATCAGATAATTGATCGTCGGCCTCAGTTGAAAACTGATGTTACCGCTGGTAATGGCGTTTATGCCATCTATTTTTCTTTGAACGGTGCGCGAATCTCCAATACCTATCGCCAGCCTGAAATTTAAATCATTTTCAAGGGTTTTTGTTTCGCCCTGGATTTTAAATGGAATTTTCAGGCCTGCTTTTATATAGCCTATTTCCATAACAATGTCTTTTCTGTTTAATTCCGTAAGCTGTGAGTTAGATAGGTTCAAGGCTAAATTTCTTTCAGTCCGATATTCTACCTTAGCGGTCAGCCGGCTTTTGGTTTTGATATTAATACCTATCAACGGAGCAAATCGCTCCGCTATGATGACCTGATCGATCAAGTAAACTGGTACAAGGTCTCCTTCCCCAATTCTCTGTGTTGCGCGCTGATAGTCTTCAATATCGTTATCTATGCCAACCTGGGTTTCATCATATAGTAGTGAACTGGTGTAATTCGATACATCATAAACGGATGAGTAAGCGTGGGTTAGGTTTATTGAGGAGAAAATCCCATTAAACATCGCCATTTTGGATAAACCAGCGTAATTAACATTCCAGTTTGGAAGCGGGATAGTCGGAAAAGGTGTCAGCTTAATTTTTGTCGCATCTTTCCCGGCATAAGCTGCAAGGAAGGCGGGAATCATCACATCTCGTGAATTCAAATTATAGATTTCGCCTTCGGCAACGTTGTCAAGCCTTCCCTTTATAACGGCACGGTATCTTTCGAAGTCCCGAAAAACAGGCGAATTATTTTCCGAATCATCTGTTTGAAATGCGGTTCGCAATGTCAGGTAGGAGATACTATAACTTCCCGATCTGGAAGGCGTAAGTGTATTAAAATCGTTGATCAGGGTATCATACCTAAAATTTTCCTGATAGGAAGAAGATTTCTGTTTCCGCAGGTCTATCTGTATCCTTAAGTCGGATAAAGGCTCAACCATCGCTCTTATATTCAGATCCACAATACTATTTTGCCTGAAGGGTGTGGTAAGGTCGGGACTTTCAGCAAGCCAGTTATTTTCAACGGCCTTGCGCTTGATGGATGTTGCCTGGCTCCCCAAAATAAAGGGTAGGCCAGGACCATTGAATGCACTGTCCATGCCAAAGAGGAACGCCCTGGGCTGGAAGCCCGGGAGCAACGTACCTTCCCGCACACTATAGTTAATGTTGATCGATTTTACGGACATCAGCGTTTTTAAGACACCCTTTAAGAATTTCATGTCTGGCTTTTGGGCCGTGGTATCAGCTACGTTTTTTGCCAGTGGGGTTTTTCGCGGCGGCGAATTGATATCTTTGAGGATCTTTACCTTATTATACAATTTTACAAGATCTATCTTACTGGTAATACCTTGGGTCCTGTTATTTTGTATCGTGTTACCCAACGCTTCAATCTGGTAAACCGAACCTGCCGTCCACGAATAATTGACCGCATAGTTTGCATCCGCGGCGATCCAGTCGGTGAACGGGATTTTGTCCAATGGAAGTCTATAATTCAGACTAATGCTTTGGTCGTAATTCTTCATACGGCCAAGGTTTTTTACATTATTCCAGATGGAATCTCTTTTTTGTGCATTATTGATATCTCCTTCCGGCTCATCAATAATGGCATTGGCTCTGGCATTGTAGTCCAGGTTCAACCCTTTGGTGAGGTTCCACCGTAAGTTATATATCCTGTTGAAAGTGAAGAACTTTTCGAAAGTAGGGTCGATTCCAAGTGTGGTAAGATCAGAATTCCTCAACTGTGTTCTTACAAATCGTCTGTCCAGGTCAGCTCTGAACGCCAGGTTACTGGGTACAGGTGAAATGTTAAAGTCTTTGATGATTTGCAGGTATGGAGAATTAAGCCATTTAGCATTTTTCAAGGGTGAAAAGGATACCTCTTTAGGCGCAAAATTATAGGATACGGCACCTTTATAGGATCTAAAATCGTAGGACTCGGTACTGATATTGGTGCGCACCATATCGCTGTAGGCGTAGGTAAAAGCAAGGTTTTCAATATCATAAAACCGACTGATCGCATCTTCTTTGGTTTTCACCTTCCTAACATTGGTAAAGTTGATACTTCTGCGTACGGCTTTATCCTGCACGATATCTTCATAGTTATTTCTTTCTTCTACAGTTTCTATAGCACTTAAAGCCGATTCCAGGGGGACATCAGGATCTAAAGGGTCGAAGTGGGGCCTAATTTGTGTCGTTTCATAACTGACATACATGGGAATTTTCAAGCCTATCTGCTCAGGGAGTAATTTGTCTAAAGTAATGTTGGCTGATACATCAAATTCAGTAGTTTCTTCGCGGGTTCGCTCTGCGATGCGCTGCTGCACGCTACCGAAACCGAAACTTGTATACCGACCGGATGCTGTAATATTCATAAAGTCGGCAAGCTTAGCATTCATTCTCGCATTGGCAGCCCAGCCTGGTGTTCGGTCAAAGTCAGTCACCCGTAATTCATTTGCCCAGATACATAACGACTTAGAGGCGCCATCCAAAGAGCCAGGATTTCGCACGCCTATCATCAAAGTCTGTACCGAGCTCAGGTCTGGCCTTCCTTCTACGGTGACATTATATTTTCCTATCCTTTCTGTAAATGGTAAATTCAGGTTCCAATTGGCACGGTCTCTACGCGCTTTTAGGGTATATAGGTCATCCAGCGCAAAATCAATTTCATTTTCTACCGGCCAGATGATCTGTGGATCGGTAGCGGTATAGGGTGTCATGATGAGTGGTACCTCTATCTCATAGTAATTTTCATCGAAATCAGTTCCTAAACGGATAAACGCCGTTACATCGTCATCCTTTGCATCCTGGCTATCGGCATGTAAAAACATCTTAAGGCGACCATAATTGATCAGGTCAAGATTTACATTTTTAAATACTGCTCTGGCATCCTTATCTTCCATGTCTTCAACGCAAAGTTGAATAGATTGCTCGTTTAACTGCCTTTCCACTGTGGAAGTATTGTCCCTATCGCGGATGATGCCTGGTGGCAGCACATATGGCGTTTTACCTTCTCCTCCCTGCGCATTTTCTTCAATGTTCACAACAGAGACGGTGAATTTAGGGTCTATGGGTTCTCTTGGCTCGGCAAAATCCTGCTCCTGTAGACTTTGCTCATATCTACGCCACTGGCTACCCACCAACTGAAATTTCAAAAGGCGCAACACCACGGGCTGCTGGAACCCTGTAAGATAAGCTCTGACAAATCGAATGGACTTAAAGCCCTCAATATCACCAACTTTATTGTCAGGTTGACGGATGGGTATCCTGAAAAGGTACCAGTCTACTGGCTCCTTGGCACGGTTGGAAACATCGGTCACTTTATCTACGACGTAATTTTTTCCTACCTCCAGTTGTCCTGGGCGCATATTAATTTTATACTCGTAATATTCTTCCAGAGAACTGATGGTGTTGTCGTTATTCAAATCTTCGTTGTCGGGCGTGTTGCTGCCTGAAGGTGTATAGTTGAGACTGCTGTTGCCTAATACGGGTGAATTATTTTCCATCCCGTTAAAGTTCTTATAGCGTTCGACGATTTTGGCATTTGCCTGGTCCAGTTCAGGACCCAGATAGTATTTAAAATCGTCGCCAGCTGGATCAGCCCCGATTGGTGCAGGAAGACCATCAGGGTTTCTGTCAAAGAAAAACTGGGCTTCATCGACTGTCTTTAATCCATCCAATCCTACATCCTGATTGGGGCGGGAGGAGGTAGAATTATCAAAGGCATTGGTAAGGAATTGCTGCGCAGGAACACGGCCCCAAGCGGTGGTGCTTACATTTTCAGAGGCATAATCGGATGGTAAACCACTTTCAAAGGCATGTCGGTCATCCCGCATAACATCTTCAGAAATACTACCCAGATTTAGCACAAACTCTCCTCCTGTGGTATTATTCTGGTTCAGCCTGCCATCAAGAACCCTTCCGTTTTCCCCCTGGATAAACGGATCCATCATCCAAAACTCTACATATTCGATGTTCGTTTTATCAAAATCTACATCTGAAGTTATGGCCCTGGAGATACCACCGAAATTCGTCTGTGGCTGATTCAGTAGCGGTTGATTTAGCAGTATTGGGTTGAAGTTATATTGTCCCCTTTCTTCCGGAAAATAGGCAAGATCGAAAACCGTTGCATTAAGCTGTACCTGTGTTCGTTGAAAATTCTTAAATACTTCCTGCGGGAAAACTTCACGCGTATAATGGTTATTTAAATCTGCATCTGTAATATTAGAAGGTTTATTTCTTCCTGTAGAGCGGTAGAAGACGTTGTCAATCACATACCAGCTCATTTTGGCTCTTTTGTGAGTAAAGCCTAATGGATTATCCGCTGTGCTCAAATCAAACTGGTTATTATTGGTGACTGGCGTGGATGCCAATTTCCAGCTTTGGATATTACCACCAAGGTTAAAAGGTGTAATAGCAGATTCGAAATCATCTATATAGGAAGCGCCTTCCCCATCCACCTTATTGGAGGTACCCGGCAGGAGCTGTGCAAATTCTGCATTGAAGGTAATAGTAGAAGGTTCTTTCGTTTGAATGAACGGTAATGCATCTACCATTTTTGTCAGGAAACGTGAATCTTTTCTATAATTGATATCAAAACCAATTTTAGTATTCCTGATAGGCTCATCACCGATGTTCACTCGCGAGATTGCTGGCCTCTCATTGAGGTACAATAGGGTTGCACCCAAATTAAAATCAGGATTTACCAGATAGTCGAAGCGGGCGCCCATCAGACTTCTTGTCTGGAAGTTGAAAAGATCGGCTTTTTCGTAGGTAATCACGATCTTCTTCCCCGAGATAAGTACGGCCTGGTTGATAATACTCACTTTACCTAAATTATAATCTACCGTATAATCCACCCCTTCCACCAGTGGGGTGTTGCCTGCCATCACCCTTACTGAGTTTTCAGCAATATTAATTCCTGGTAGAATAATCTCGCTTGACGACCCTGCCTGGAATTTCCCAACAATGTAAAATTTGTTCTTGGCAGCTATTTGTTCCGCATCAGCTTTAGTGGTTTCATAAAGACTGTTATAAACGTATTTGTTGACGAGCCTAACTTCATCTGCATCAAATTTTCTTTGTAGTTGGGCACCAAACGGTTCCAATACCGGAAATATAACCGTACCATTTTCTTCATTGATGGTCACGCCTTCAATAAAGTCAAAATTCCCATCGGGCTGAGGATCGTTTGCCTGATTTAAAGTATCCAGACCAACCAGCCGTAATATCGGCACATCCTTTGTTCTTCTTCCTTCATGTAGGCTTGGATTATCCTGACCAGTATTATCATCCCGGTAGATTATTCTAAGCTGAAATCCTTCGCGGCTGATTTGGCTGGCGTTTAATGAATATATATTCTTCATCATCAGGTCCCAGGTGGGTACACGGGTGTTGATTTTACTGGGGCGCAATAACTTTAGGAAAATCACTTCATCTTCGGGGCGATTCTGATGATTCTCGGTAAGCTCACCAACCTGATACGCCTGGCCGTTATAAGTATATTCAAAGGCAACCGCGAGAACTTCGTCGTTTTGCAACTTCCTGAACAACGATATAAAGCCTAGTTTTGAATTAAAGGTATACTCTCGGCTACTCAATTTGCGTGCGCCATTGATTTTTTCGAAATCCCGGGCTTTTACCAAGCCCAGCCCGGAACCCGAAGTAGAATCTTCAAGGATTTGTCCTGCCCGATCGACATCACGGATATCCTGGCGATTGGTGATAAGCTCGTACAGGTTATTTGCCCCGTTGGCTGTAGGGATGTTATTGGGGGTTGCACCAGGTACCTGCCCCGGCGTACTATTGATAAGATCATCACGGTATATTCTCCTACCCTCTCCCAGGTCCATAAAGGCGACAATATTGCGCAAGGTTTCTGTATTGTTATTCCTGTTGATCACATACACCTCCAGGCGAGTTACATTTACACCTGAAGTAACCTGTGGAAGTCGGCTTAACCAATCACCGCGGTCGATGCCATAATTGTCTCTAAAAAAATGACCCAGGAAAAAGTGTCTATTTTCGTCATAATCCGAAGCTCTTACCTGAAACTCTTTTCCCTGTGCACCGCCTTCCAATTCTATAACGTCACCTTTCCCCCGTTGTGTTGAGGCTACGCCGGTTACAAAAAGCCGCCCGAACTGAAGCTGGGTTTTTATGCCAAATAAATTTTGCGCACCGGTGATCAGGCTATTATTGATGGGCATACTCACGTTGCCTATTTCAATTTTCTTGATGATATCTTCATTAAAGCCAGTGTATTCAACCTTCAGGTCGTTTTCGAAGTTAAAGGAATTGTTATTATCGAAGTTTGCTGTAATGGCTAGTTTTTCGCCCACCTTTCCGACGACGTTAAAACTCATTTGCTGGTCAAATTCAAAACCTCCATTGCGCTGTTGCCTTACTGGTATTGAAGGGTTATCAATGCGTTGAAATCTTCCTCCAAAGTCGAGCGTCACAAATCCGCTAGGTCGGATATCTACAAAGCTACCGCCAAAAATGCGGTCAAAAACCGGGCTGATATAGATGGGCGGAATGAGTCTTCTTCCACTTACAGCACTTTCTCCATCCAGACCCTCAGAACGAGACTTCCAATAGTTCTTAAGCATCGTCTGCTCCTGATACCGGGAAAATTCTTCAAAAGACATGGTGGTTGTAGGTCGGTAATTTAAATCTCCAATCCGCTCATAAATGGTATAATCCATGGCCGTGTCTATTTCCAGCGCTAGTTGGGAAGGGTCACCCAACAGCAAAGGGGATGCGCTGGGCTTGTTGGAGAACGGGTCACCGAACCTATCAGCGGGTTTATACGTAGACTGTCTGGAGGGCTGGTATTTAGCAGGGAGAGAGTCTATTTTGACAGGATCTGCCGGTATCGTATCTCGTGAAATTTGGAAATGAAACTTCGTCTCCATCTTCGGAGGTTTCCCAAAAAATGAGGTGACAGCTGAAAGCCATTCGGCAGACAAAAAGGTAATTCCTATAAATAGTAAAATAAGCTTATTCAACTTCAGCAAAGCAAAGTAAAAATATAAAAATCTTAGGACGACTTAAGAGCGAGTTTGATTAATTCTTCTAACGTTATTTCTTTTCCTGTCTTTTTCAAAATGTTATCAACAGCTTTCTCGGCATTGTTCTTGTTAATGCCCAGGGTTATCAAAGCGGATAACGCCTCGCTCCTGATTGTATTGTGCGACAGAGCGTAATTCAAAGCAGAACCTTCCGTAATATTTTCCCGCTTTAGTTTATCTTTTAACTCCAAAATAATACGTTGCGCAGTTTTGGTACCGATCCCTTTTATCTGCTGGATAGTACGCAAATCTTCGTTGACAATGGCTGCCTGAATTTCTTCCGAAGATAGAGAAGAAAGTACCATCAGGCCAATACTAGGACCTATACCCGAAATAGAAATCAATAAGAGAAAGAGGTTTTTTTCGGATTGTTCATAGAATCCAAAAAGCGTATGCGCATCTTCCTTGATATGCAGGTAAGTATGCAGCTTACAGCGCTCGTTGTTCTTGATGAGGGTATAAGTTTGAAGAGATATTTTAATGTGATAACCCACGCCACCTACATCAATGATTACATAAGTAGGATCTTTGTATGTTAGCTTTCCATCAATATAGGCGATCATTTATTATTTTTTTTTTCTTCATTTTGTGCATCCACCACAGCAATGGCAGTCATATTGATAATTTCCCTGATCGAGCTGCCCAGCTGTAAGATGTGCACGGGTTTGCCCATACCCAACAGGATTGGGCCAATAGCTTCTGCTCCGCCGATTTCCATCAATAGCTTATAAGCAATATTGCCTGACACGAGGTCTGGGAATATCAGCGTATTAGCACCTTTTTCGGCAAGGTTACTAAACGGATAATTCTCCGCAAGCAATGGTGTATTCAAAGCGATATTGGCTTGCATTTCGCCATCTATAATAAGGTCGGGGAATTTTTCTTTAGCCTTTCGTGTAGCCTCACGGGTTTTGTTGGGTATTTCCCCTTTGCTTGACCCGAAATTAGAATACGATAAAATAGCAATTCGTGGCTCAAAGTTAAAGAATCGTACTCCCTTGGCCGTTTGCCCGATGATATCCACGAGTTCATCGACATCAGGATTTACATTAACCGTGGTATCCGAGAAGAAAAAAGTGCCTTTCTTACTGATGATGATATACATACCAGCCACCCGTGAGCTTCCTTTTTCTACCCCAATTACCTGTAAGGCTGGCGAGATGGTGCTGGGATAGTCTTTAGTTAAACCCGAAATAAATGCATCCGCTTCACCAACTTCTACCATCATAGAACCAAAATAATTTCTGTCGCGCATCAGTTTCCTTCCTTCATATAAGGAAACTCCCTTGCGTTTTCTCTTTTCGTAGAGGAGCTTGCCAAAATGTGTTAGCTTTTCTTCTTCTTCAAAAGGGTCTATGATCTGGCAGCCGGTGAGCTCAAACTTATTTTCCTTAATCAGCTCCTGGATTTTTTTCCTGTTACCTAATAAAATGGGGATCGCGATTTTTTCATCCTGGATGGTTTGCGCCGCTTTCAGAATCTTTTGGTTATCTGCCTCGGCAAAAACTACACGTTTCGGGTTCTTCTTTGCCTGGCTGATGACGCTAGACATCAACTTCTGGTCAATGCCTATTCTCTGTTGTAACTCAACGTTATACTTTTCCCAGTCTTCTATGTTGATTTTTGCCACACCAGAATCCATAGCGGCTCTGGCTACAGCCGGCGAAATGGTTGTAATCAATCGGGGGTCAAGCGGTTTGGGAATGATATATTCACGGTTAAAGGTGAGCTTATCGTTCCCGTAGGCTTTATTTACGAGTTCCGGCACGGGTTCTTTGGTAAGGCTTGCCAGTGCCTTTACGGCTGCCAGTTTCATTGCTTCGTTGATACTGGTGGCACGAACATCTAAGGCACCTCTGAAGATATACGGAAAGCCCAATACATTATTCACCTGATTAGGATGGTCAGAACGGCCAGTGGCCATAATGATATCTTTTCGTGACGCCATCGCCAGATCATAAGGAATTTCAGGATCTGGGTTGGCCAGAGCAAAAACAATAGGATTTTTTGCCATTGATCTGATCTGGTCCTGATTTACGACATTGCCTGCCGATAGGCCTAGAAAAACATCAGCATCTTTCATGGCGTCGGTCAGCGTTCTTATATCTCTGGAGGTTGCAAATTGCTCCTTTATTTCATCTATATCAGTGCGGTCTTTTCTGATTACACCTTCTTTGTCAACCATCACGATATTATCCCCCTTTACACCCAAAGAAAGATATAGTTTTGTACAGGCTATGGCCGAAGCACCCGCACCATTCACCACAAGGCGAATCTTACCAATTTTTTTATCTACCAGTTCCAAGGCGTTTAACAATGCGGCACTGGATATGATTGCCGTGCCATGCTGGTCGTCATGCATGACCGGGATATTCATGTTCTTCTTCAAAGTCTCTTCAATGATGAAACTTTCAGGCGCTTTGATGTCTTCCAGGTTGATGCCTCCAAAAGTAGGCTCAAGCGATTGCACAACTTTGATAAACAGCTCAGGATCTGAAGCATCTACTTCAATATCGAAAACGTCGATACCAGCAAATTTCTTAAACAACACCCCTTTACCCTCCATTACGGGTTTAGATGCATCAGGCCCGATGTTACCCAGCCCTAACACCGCTGTTCCATTGGTGATAACACCTACCAAATTACCTTTTGCAGTGTATTTGTACACCTCTTCTTTATCACGGGCTATCTCCTTACAAGGTTCAGCTACCCCCGGCGAATAAGCCAGTGCCAGGTCTAATTGAGTGCTCAACATCTTCGTAGGAACTACTTCAATTTTTCCGGGTTGCCCCTGCATATGATAATTTAGCGCGTCTTCTTTTCGGATTTTGATAGACATAAAGTGAGTAGTTTACCGCTATAGGGTTTAGGTATAAATTTTTATCAACTCAGGAGGATTATCCTCTAGCGACGTAAAAAACCAAAGAAAAGATATCTTTGGAACATTTATTTTACAATGATAAGGATGTTATTGGTAAAACCCTTTATTGATACCCAAAATTATCGTCTATCTGGGAAACGAAATACTTTTGGTTTATTTAATATAAAAATGGCACCAACAGATATATTGTTGATGCCATTTTTAGAAGGACTTGAGATTGAATTAAGTACTACTTGCTGTTACGGGAGCGGCACTCGTCTTGAATGTCGAAATTACCGCTTCTAGTTCTTTCAACAGGTCGCGCTTATCTTTTCCTGGCGCAGCAACATAGCCTTCAATATAATAGAGGCGGTTCAAAGTTTCATCAACCAGTGTATAGCTTATGAATGGACCACCCAGGGAATTGTTGCTTAGCTTCCACATCCCTCTGCTTTCCATGGCAAATTTATCGTTAAAATTGATCTGCCTGCTTAAAAAAGGAAACAACGGTTGCGTTTGTACAAAGATGTCACTCTTCTCCACGTCGCGCAGGTATTCACTTGTGATAGAATCCCTTAGGGCGATTAGATTATCTTTACTGAAAATGGTATCGGTAATATAGTCGGTGTAATAGATAATAATGTTTTTGTCGACATCCCGCTCCAGTTGCCTGAGCCATACAAAATTTTCTTTATTGTGAATCAACTCATAGCCATAGGGCACCTTTAAAGAAAACTGATGCTTTTTTTCCAAAGCTTTGGTAATGGATTTTTCTTCGTTGGTTTTATAGATTTTGTTCTTGATGCGGGAGATCTCAAGTTTGTCGAAATGATTGACTATCATTTCCCTGTTTTCCCCAATATTGGTGATAAGCTCCTGCGCGTTGTTTCCAAACATGTGGATTACCGACTGGTCTTTGGCGAACACATCTTTTTTCGCAAGCATAAATAAGTCAGGATCCTGACTTATCTTTTCTATAGACTCTTTAGTGAACTCGCTTTTCAATTTTCTGCCTGCATTACTTTTGTTGTCTAAGGTAGCCACATAAACAATGTTTTTGAAGCGCCTGAGCATGCTGTTCATTTGAAATGGATTCACATGCATCAAAGAAAACTGAGGTTCATCCTGGGGTAATCCGGGCATCGGAGAGCGGAAAGTTTGCCGAATTTCCTGTCCAAGCTCACCCGCCCAATGGGCGGAGTCTATGACGACCAAAATCTGTCCTAAGCTTCCCTGAGAGGCAGGTAGATCCGAATTGTCGCTTCCCGTTTCATCCTGGCTACAGGCCACCATAAAACTTAGAATGAGTATTGATAATAAATAAGGTATCTTTTTCATTAGTTTCATGCTTTAATTCTTTTTCATATCCGGCTGAGCAATGAATCTGGGTGAATCTTATCAACCCACGCAATTATTGCAACAACGCTAAGATAAGTAACAATATTATGCTGTCTAAACATTCCTTCTAATGCACACTATGATTAAAAGTAACGGATTTTTCTAAGGAATAACAAAAAAATGTTAGAAGAGAGAAGGGTTGATAAAGAAAATAAGCTGACGAAACGATATGAAGGGGTTTAGCCAATGACCAGCTTTTGCCCAACTTTTATATTATTATCCTTCAGATTGTTCATTTTCTTAATCTTTTCTATGGTCACGCCTTCATATTTCTTACTTATATCCCAAAGGGTATCACCAGGCTGGACCATATAGATCTTGGTGTCCGGTACAGAAATAGGTTTATCGTTAGCGCTTTGCGCCAATTGATTATTGAGTGCCTGGGCTTTACCTTCACCTACATAGACTGTCAACTTTTGACCCGAACGGATCATGTTTCCACTGATATTATTCCATTTACGCAGGTCCGAAACGGAGACCTTATACTTGTCAGCAATTTTCCCCAGCACATCGCCAGAACGAACGGTATGATATACCCTTTCTTGCCGGGGTGTTGCTTTTTGTTGCGGCTGAGGGTCTACCTTAGCCAGCAATTCCTCAGATGCGTTTGTTCGTCTACCCGCAGAATCGTATACCAGCATCCTATTGGCAACAACGAATTTCTTCTTATCTGCAGGAATCCGTAAAGGGTAGTTTTTGATGTGGTCGGGTAAACTACTTCTTTTTACTTCAGGATTTAATTTTTCAAGATCTTCAAGACAAACGTTCAACTGATCAGCCAGTGGCTTTAGGCTAATGTACTGGTTGATGTGTACTGTATCTGATGCTATGGGAGAATCGGGAAGTTCGAGACCCAGATTATGTTCCATGGCGTAATTCATCGTATAAATAATAGCAACAAATTGAGGCACATAGGATCTGGTTTCCTTCAATAGGTTGTCGTAAATGGCCCAAAAGCCTTTTTTATAGCCAGATTTGCGAATTGCTTTCCTTACGTTGCCTGGACCTGAATTATAAGCTGCCAGAGCAAGTTCCCAATCATCAAACATGCCGTGAAGTTGTTTTAAATAAAGGCAAGCAGCTTCGGTGGCCTTGTGTGGGTCCATCCTTTCATCGATATAGTGGTCCTGGTCGAGCCGAAAAGATTTACCTGTAGCCGGCATAAATTGCCACAGGCCCGTAGCACCAACCCTGGATACTGCTTTAGGGTTGAGCCCTGATTCTACTACCGCAAGGTATTTTAATTCCTCGGGCATGTTGTGTTTTTTTAAATAGTACTCGAATATGGGAAAATACAGATCCATCCGCTTGATGATCATGCGCGTATAAGCCCTGTCCCGGACGGTAAAGTAGTCGACAAATGCTTTAACTTTGGAATTGAAATTTAATGGTATTGTAGAATTAAGGCAGGATAATCTTTCTTCAACAAGCTCATAAGGAGCATCGGGTACATAATCGTAATTGTATGCGGGTGAAATGCGTTCAGTCTGACTGGTATCGCTGCTATAAAAAGACGAAGCGCCAGCTTGTGTGAAGCTGAAGAACAAACCAATGACGATGGTTTTAAGAAGCCGGCTGTTTACGATTGGATACATATCAATTAGTTCTATTACTATTTAAGAGGTAATTAGAAAATGCAAAAAGATTTTCTTCCTGAAAATCGTTGGCCATAATCTGTAGACCAATGGGAAGCCCTGCTTTATCTGTGCCATTGGGTATAGATATAGCGGGAGTTCCTGCAACTGAAGCTTGTACCGTAAACAAGTCGGCAAGGTACATCTCCAGCGGGTTGCTACTATGCTCGCCCAGCCTGAAGGCTGTCGTCGGCGTAGTAGGTAAAATTATAAAATCGTACTGCGACAAAAGTTCATATGTTTTCTCCCGAATCAAGCGTCTCACTTTCTGCGCTTTTGTATAGTACGCATCATAATAACTTGCACTAAGTATAAATGTTCCCAGCATAATCCTTCTTTTTACTTCTTCTCCAAATCCTTCTGACCTTGTCTTTTTGTACATGGTTTCGAGATTTTGTACGTTGAAGCTTCTAAAGCCATACTTTACGCCATCGAACCTGGATAGGTTAGAGCTGGCTTCTGCTGTAGTAAGAATGTAATAAGTAGGAAGTATAAAATCTAATAAGGGGAAATCTACTGCCTCTACCGTGTGCCCTTCTTCTTTTAGAAAGCTAATTTTTTTTAAGGTAGCCTCCTTAATTTCCTCGTTTAAGCCTTCATTCTCTAACGTCTCTTTGATGTAACCTATTTTAACTTTGCCCGCAAAGTTTAATTTCTTGCTAAATTCCGGCACTGGCTCCAGAGAAACAGTGCTGTCATACGCGTCGCTCCCTGCAATGACTTCCAATATCACCGCATTATCTTCCATATTTTTGGTGAATATTCCTATCGTGTCGAAAGATGATGCATATGCCAGTAGACCAAATCTCGAAATACGTGAATATGTGGGCTTTAAGCCTATAATTCCACAAAACGCTGCCGGTTGTCTTACCGAGCCCCCCGTATCAGTACCCAACGCTGCAAGGCACATATCGGCTTGTACAGCTACGGCTGAACCGCCTGATGAGCCACCTGGCACTCTACCTTCATCAATAGCGTTTAACACGGGGCCAAATGACGAGTTTTCATTTGAAGATCCCATCGCAAATTCATCACAGTTTTGCCTACCAATAATGATAGCATCCGCTTCCAACAATCTCTGTACAGCCGTGCCATTATATTGAGCTTCAAAACCGTTTAAAATCTGACTGCCTGCCTGAAGCTTTTTCCCCTCGTAAGAAAGTACATCTTTGATGCCGATGACCATCCCTGCCAGTTTACCAGCTGTGCCGACTTTAATTTTTTGGTCTACCTCTCTGGCTTTTTTAAGGGCATCTTCCTCATATACCTCTAAAAATGCATTCAGATGAGATTTCGCTTCAATGTTTTTTAAGTAATACTTAACAAGTTCCACACAAGTTGTGGTACCATCCTGAAGTTGCGGCATTATTTCAGCCAACGAGGTATAAGATTTCAATTAAGCTTTCTTTTTTTCGTCTTTGATACCATCTTCTATTTCATCCTTGATTTCTTTGGTAGCATCCTTAAATTCTCGGATGCCCTTGCCAAGTCCTCTGGCTAATTCAGGTATTTTATTGGCCCCAAAGAAAATGAGAAGCACAAGCACGATAAGAAATATCTCCCATCCGCCCAGACCACCAATAAATGCGATTGATGTTTGCATAGTTTGTCTATTTAAGGTTTTTATATATTTGTTTAGATTCAAAGATAACTAAATATAATATAGTTCGCCAACAGTAATGGTTAACATATCTGATGAATACTAACCTAAGTATGTTCATAGCAAAAAAGTTCAGATTTTTATTTTGCAAGGAGCCAGGTTTGTGGGTCCAGCTTTTTATCATTTTTCCAGACCTGGAATTGAAGTTCAGAAATGCCCTCCCGATTGGTATACACTTCACCTAAAATATCTTTTCCTTTTACCTCCTGTCCGGTTCTCACGACTACATTGGTTATTTTGGCGTATACGGTATGGTATTCGCCATGTTGTATAATGACGACATTGTTCATGCCGGGCACAAAAGCAACAGCTTTCACCGTCCCGTCAAAGACAGCACGAACTTTTTCATCTTTATTGGTTTGAATACCTACACCAAGATTTTCATCCATCACCCCCTTCAATGCGGGGTTAGGATGTATGCCAAATTTGCTGGAGATAAAGCCAGAAGCCACCGGCCAGAGCATCCTGGCCTTATTACCTTCAAAAGAAGATGATATCACTGCCGCTTCGGGTGTAAGCCCCAACTTATTGGTAGCACCAGTATTCTTTGTTTTGGCAATTTCCGCCTTGATGATGTCCTCAATTAGTTTGTCGAGGTTTTCAACAGCTTTCTTCGTTTCGGCCAGATCCTTCCGAATTTCCGTTTCCTTTTTACTCAATAAGTTGATAACATTTCTTTGCTGACTTTTCAAGACCAGCAGATTTTTACTCTCCGATACTTGCTGGGTAAGCAATGTATTTTTTTCCAGCTTTTTATTCTCAACGGATGCCTTTTGTAGTGCCAGTTCATCTCTTACCTTTTCGATCTGGTCTATTTGATTTTTGCGTGCCTCGCTGTACTGTTGCATGTATTTGAGCCGCATCAAAAACTGATTAAAGGTCTGTGCCGAAAAAATGAAGGTAAGTTTATCGTATCCCTTACTGGCTTTGGAAGCAGCATAGATCATGCTGGCGTATTCCTGTTTTAATTTGACCAAATCCGTTTCCAGGGCGCCAACGATTGAGACAATTTCAGCGATTTGATTATTGAGCAATACGACCTCAGTACCGATGGATTTAATCAATGCCTCACGGGCCTCAATTTGCTGATTTAGTGCATTTAGCTGTCCTATGGTGACATTACGCTCTTTCGTTGTTTCCTTGAGTATTTTCTCTGCCTCCCTGATTTTTTTCAGATTTTCCACCTTTTGTTTCTCAAGCTCTTTTTTGGTCTGGCCAAGTACCGGAAACGTAAAAAATAGAAAGAAAAAAGAGACGGAGAATAAAAGAAAAATCTTATTTACGCTCATATTTCTGTGGAATATTGAAGGAAAAGTTCAAAGGATTGTCTGATAGTTCTGCTTTCGTGTGGTCTATTTCGAGCCTTGTTTTTTTTGCTGCCCCTTTTGCTGACTGGGTATTTATGGATACAACGGAAGAATAAGGAATTGCATATACATCAAGTAGCTGAAAATCGCCGTAAAATAAGGAAAACGTATTTTTAGATTTTCTTTCCAGCATGTCCACCTTTTCTAGTTTCATCGTGCGGGTACTGATGTAATTTTCTACTTTAAGCTGGCCTTCTGCTTGCTTTACCAGGTAATATTTTTCGCTCCGTTCTACCAAATCCGTCGCTTCCATGGGAAATGGCATGTTTCCAAGGAGCATAGCCTGCAGTATAGGGTATGATATTTCAAAATTAAAACTTTCGCTCAAGGATTTAAAATCATGGGCAATATATTGCTTTTCTAGCCGATTCAGAATAATGATAGAGTCCTGCGTTATAATGCCCCGTGCAGCTTCAATGCCAAGTGCCGGTATAATCGAAAACCAGATGATGCTGTCTTTTTTTATACGGATATTTGCCGTGGCCGATATATTGCTTTCGGAATCCTGAAACTTAATCTTTGACTTGGCGGTAAAATATTCGAAATCTACCTCCTTGATGTCCAGCCGGCTTTCTTCCATCAGATCCCAGTCAATTCTATTGGGCCTTTTTTTACAGGCAGAAATCAGAAGCAAACAAAAAAGAAAGGGTATCAGTAATTTATTCATAGCAAACGCATGTGCTTAACAATAAAGTGGATGTTGCAGAATGGAGGCCTCAATCTATTAAAGAAATAAAAGTAGTTTAAAAAATCATCAATTCAACAACCAGGCAAAAGAAGTCAAAATAATAGGAGGAGCATTTATAACAGTTTCTCTAATAAATAGGAACTGTCTATTGTCATTCTTCCATGACCATTACTCATAGAGTTTCTTATCGGCAATTTTTTTATCGATCAAATCAGAGGTATCATTTAGTCCTTTAGCTTTTTGCCATTGAACCACCGCTTTATCAGTGTCGCCAAGTTTAAACAATATATCGCCATAATGTTCGAAAATTACACCGCTGGGATCATGCTGCAGGGCTCTTTCCAGATATTTTAAGGCTTCTTTATAGTCGCCAAGCATATATAGCACCCACGCATAGGTGTCTAAGTAAGTGGCGCTGGTAGGATTATTTTTGACCAACCTGGCCGACATTTTTTTTGCCAGGTCAAGCTTTTCTTTTCTTAGGGAGAGAAAGTAACTGTAATTGTTCAGTACGTATTCATTATTAGGGTTGATTGCCAGGGCGGCTTCATAATTTTGCTCCGACTTATCATAATTTTTAAGGCTATTGTAGGCATCTCCCAGTTGGCTTAAAAAGATGGTTTGTAGATCCGGATTACTAGTGGATAGCTTTTTACCTTGCTCCAGGTGAAACACAGCTTCTTTATAATTTTTCTTGAGCATATTAGCTGCACCCCTGAAATAATATAATGATGCCTGGTTTGGAAAAATTTCAAGGGCCTCGT
Source organism: Marivirga sp. ANT-B6 (assembly GCA_001683905.1). GTDB lineage: Bacteria > Bacteroidota > Bacteroidia > Cytophagales > Cyclobacteriaceae > ANT-B6. The sequence continues at coordinate 5,396 of LXQK01000208.1, read as the reverse complement.
CGGTATGTGCCACGACTTCATCGAGTTGGTTCAGGCCAAGTTCGATGTCAAGGATATTTTGCCATACCGCAAAATTTGTATTATCCTGTTCTAGTGCTTGCTGGTATTTGTTCTTTGCGGCTTCTTTTTGATCGAGGGCAAACAGCAAATCGCCATAAATAGCGTACGCGTTTGCATCGAAAGGGTGGGCAATAACGATACTTTCAGCTAGTTTTTTACTTAAAATTTCTATTTTAAGGTCAGGCAGCCTCTGGATGTAATCTACCATCAATGGTAGCTTGGCTTCTATCCCCAATTCGGGATTTTCGAATGCCTGCTGGAGACTCTCCTCAGCCTTATTCTCGTCTCCTGCCTGGCGATAAATTTCAAACAAGAGCAGCTGTGCCTGAGGATTTGCCTCTCCGCCATCTACCAGCTCCTCCAGGTATGGAACCGCCTGGTCTCCTTTATTATTAGACATCAGGATTTCAGATAGTGCCACCACATAAGCAGATTCGCCAGGAAAATTCTCTATCAGCTTTTCCCCTTCTGCAATAGCGTTTTCCAGCTGGTTTTTTTTAAGGTATATCTTTTGCTTCTGAAGCGATATTTCTTCGCTTACACCAAAGAATTTTTCAGCTTCATTGTAGGCTGCTATCGCTTTGTCATACGCTTCATCATATACGTATAAAGCTGCCAGGTCGAAAATATAAAAATCGGTATTGGGTATCCGTTCCATCATCTGCATGAACACATCCGCGGCCTCAGGAAACTCACCCAACCGGGTGTGGATTTCGGCAGCCAGCAGGTAAAAATATTTGTTCTGAGGATCCAACGCCACTGCTCTCTTGGCATAGGGCAATGCATTATGCAAATCTTTGCCCTTTAGGTAAACTTCACCGATTTTATAGTTGATCGTGGCAATGTCGGGAGACACCTCATTGGCTTTTTGAAATAAAGCCAGTGATTTCACATAATCCTCTAGAATAAAATACTTTTCACCTTCGAAAAAATAATATTCAGCTTCTGATACACTGTTGCTACTCCTGGCTTTCTTTTTACCAAAACCCTGTCCCAAAAGATCTGGAGTAAATGACAATGCACTTATTGAGAAAATAAGAATGAAGCTGAATTTTAATTTGTAACCCATATTAAGATTTATTTCATGCGCTGTAAGTGTTGTAATCTCCAACGCTCAGGTCATTGGCTTTGCCTTCGTAAATAACGAAATTTCCAATCATTGAGTTTGTAATTACAGCATTACTTACCTTACTTTCTTTCTGAATAATAGAATTCTGAATACGCGAATCCTTGATCACAGTATGATCTCCTACAGAAACGTACGGTCCTACGACTGTATTATGTAGTTCTACATTTTCGCCTAAATATACCGGAGGGATAATTACCGAATTGTGCAATTTAGCACTTTTTGATACAATGTCTGATTCTTTGATAAACTCGAGGTATCGCTGGTTGGTATAGACCGTTGCATTTTTGTTGCCACAGTCCAACCACTCTGTTACCTTGCCAGGCACAAATTTGGTACCTTTATTCTTCATGTTTTCCAATGCATTGGTTAACTGAAACTCACCTTTATCTTTGATATCATTGTCAAGCAGATACTGTAATTCCTTTTGTAGATAGTCGCCATCTTTAAAATAATAAATGCCGATAATGGCCAGGTCAGAAACAAAGTGTTCGGGTTTTTCTACAAAATCCGTAATCTCTCCTTTGTCATCGAGCTTCACCACGCCAAAGGGCTTTGGGTCTTCTACTTTCTGAACCCATATGATGCCTTCTTTATCGATATCGAGCTTAAAATCTGCCTTGAAAAGCGTATCTGCAAAGGCCACAATCGTCTTTCCTTTCAAAACGTCTTTGGCACATAATATAGCATGTGCTGTTCCTAAAGCTTCTTCCTGATAATATATTTTACCTACTGCCCCTACAGACGCCGCTATTTCTTTGAGATTTTTTTCTACTGCATCACCAAAATGACCAATGATGAAGCCTATTTCATCAATTTTTTCACCTGCCACTTTTGCGATATCCTCAACCAGTCTTTGCACAATAGGTTTGCCAGCAATGGGGATTAATGGTTTTGGTACTGTTAAAGTATGCGGGCGCATGCGCTTACCCATTCCTGCCATAGGGATAATAATGTTCATAGAAGAATATTTAGATTTATTAAAAAATTTATTTCGTACCTGTGCTACCATAACCGCCAGTGCCTCGCAAAGTTTCACTTAAGGTAGGCGTGGCTTCCCAGTTGATTTGTTCATGCCTGGCTACTACCATTTGTGCTACCCTTTCACCATCGACGATGGTAAAGGCCTGGTCAGATAGATTAACCAAAAGCACTTTGATTTCTCCACGATAATCAGCATCGATTGTGCCTGGACTGTTTAGTACTGTGATGCCATGCTTGAAAGCCAGCCCGCTTCGGGGCCTTATTTGCGCTTCGAAGCCATCGGGTAGCTCTATGAACAAACCCGTTGATACCAATACCCTTTGAAATGGCCTAAGATTAATATTTTCATCAAGATTTGCCCGAAGATCCAGGCCCGCTGAACTTTTAGTTTGGTATTCTGGTAAGCTATGTTTCGATTTATTGATGACCTTTACTTGCATAAGAGTAGGTTTGATAATAATAGATCTGATTAAAAGCCTGAAAAAGGGTAGTACTAGCTACCTTCAACCTCTTTTTCCCTAAAATTATCTTTTTCTGTGATGAATACAAAGCAAATAAAGGCAAGGATGACGACCATGTGAAATGAAGTTGCCAGAAACTGGTTGCTGATGTCTATCTGCGAAGCAAGATAATATAGCATACTGCTTCCCGCGATATAAAGGAGGCCCTGGGGGATGCGGTAAGGAATAAAGTAATATTTGTTGCCATAATAGTAGCAAGCCAGCGTCATGGAGAAATAACAGATCAGTGTAGTAATAGCGCTACCAGTATAACCGAGTATGGGTATCAGCAAATAATTAAAAGCAAGGGTAATAACGGCGCCCGCTACAGTTATCCAGGTACCATAATAGGTTTTATCGGAAAGTTTGAACCAAATAGACAGGTTATAATAAATCCCTAAAAACATGTTGGCCAGTAACAGGATAGGTACTATGGCTATTCCTTCAAGATATTCCGCCTTCCTTAAGAATAAAGGGCCAAGGATGTCGAGGTTCAGGCTAACCCCCAGGAAAATCAAACAGCAGGCGATGATAAAATAATGCATCACGTCGCTGAATACTTTAGGCGAATCTTTATCAGCGGCCTGTGAGAAAAAGAAAGGCTCTGCCGCATATCGAAAAGCCTGTACCACCAAAAGCATGAAGATGCTTAACTTATAACATGCGCCAAAGATACCCAGGGCAGCGAGATTTGACCTGCCAGGGTAAAAGCCTTCCGGTAGCCACTCTTTTAAAGTAATCCTCGAAAACATTTCGTTCGTTACACCAGCCAGCCCCATAAAAATTAAGGGATAGGCATAAATCAACATGGGTCGCAACACTTTAATTTGTAAAGCAAACTTTGCACTGGAAATAGGCCGCCATAACAGGATAAACAAACTGGCGTTGCCCAGCAGGTTAGAAAGAAATATATAGTCTACATCGCGTGCAGGATCATAAAAGGTAGCGACAAAAGATTGCAGGCCGGGCAAAAAATTTCCTTCGGCAACTTCTCTACAAAATACTATAAAGAATAGGTTCAGAAAAATGGTTAAGCTTATGTTGATGATTTTGGCCGTAGCAAATTGTACCGGCTTCTTTTCGCGCCTGAGTTTGGCAAAAGGAATAGCTACAATAGCGTCTATCGCCAGAATGGCGGAAAACCAATAAACATAATGTTCTCTGCCCGGGTAGCCCAGATAGTCGACGATAGGCGTAGCCAGCAGGCTAATGGTGACTGAGAGGGCAATGCTGCTAAGCGTAATCAGGGTAAGCGTATTATTGTACACCCAGCCTTCGCCATGGTCTTTGGAGGATGCATAACGGAAATAGGCGGTCTCCATGCCATAAGTATAGACGACATTAAGAAAAGCTACATAAGCATAAAGTTCTGTAACAATACCGTACTCTGCAGGAACTAAATACCCTGTGTAGATAGGCACCAACAAAAAGTTGAGCATCCGCGCAAGTATGCTGCTGATACCATAGATCGCTGTTTCTCCAGCTAATTTCTTGAGTGGGTTCATATCAGGCTCATCAAGAGGAAGATTTGCCTATTCGCCTTTGAATCTTGCAGGTCTTTTTTCAATAAATGCAGTGGTTCCTTCAATAAAATCATCCGATTTACAGCAACTGGCGAATGAATTTGCCTCTGTCTGATAGCCATTTTCGTCATAAAAATAGACGGCATTTACGCATGTAATGACCATACCCACAGCTAGCGGCGCCCGGGACGTAATCTTGTCCAGAAGAGCAGCAGACTTGGCTAGCATCTCTTCGCTGTTGTCCGTCACATAATTGGCAAGGCCCAAAGTCTGCGCTTCATCAGCCGAAATCGAGTCTCCGGTCATCATCAGCTCCAACGCCTTACCTTTACCAATCAATTGAGTAAGCCTTTGTGTTCCACCATACCCAGGTATAATCCCCAGACTTACCTCCGGCTGGCCAAACTTGGCATTCCTGGTGGCCACACGGATATGGCAAGCCATGGCCAATTCACACCCACCGCCTAATGCATAGCCGTTTACAGCAGCTATGATGGGCTTATGACAATTCTCAATCAATGCGAACACCTCCTGGCCATTTTCTGAAAATTTCCTGCCATTGACCTCATTGAGGTCTGATATTTCTTTGATGTCGGCACCAGCGACAAACGCTTTTTCACCAGCGCCGGTGATAATTACCCCGACGATGGTTTTATCATCATATACCTTTTGTATCGCATCCCGAATTTCTTCGACAGTAGCCAGATTTAACGCATTCAACTTATCAGGCCTGTTGATGGTAATGGTTAATATTCCTCTATTAAGTTGGAGATCAAGGTTATTAAACTCTTTCATCTGTTATTTTTAAGTACGTTTCAGTAATTCCGTTTCATAAAAGCCTTCAAAACGGCAATTAGTACGTGCACGAGCAGTTTCTTTGCTTTCATCGCAAACGATTCTTTCAATGCACCAGATTATACGCGCAATTTAAGCTCAAATATAGCATGCGATCATAGAATCACAAAATCATATGCCTTTTATTCACAACCCCCTGCGCCCCAAATCACAAAAGGTGAGGAACGACCCATAATATTTACAATTGCGAAGTTGGAATCCGGGCAAGTCAATGGTCAGACCCGCTATTGAGTTGATAAAAATGCAATAATATGTAAGGTTAAAATATTACATGATTTTAGGGGGAATCGTGGATCAAGGTTTGTTTAACGGATATCTTATAAAGCTATATTTTTGGTAATTAATTTT
>LXQK01000207.1 GCA_001683905.1 Marivirga sp. ANT-B6 | reverse complement strand
TGTTGTTATCGGTTCGGGATTTGCCGGAATTTCGGCCGCCACCCACCTTGCTTTCAAAGGGTATGATGTAACAATTCTGGAAAAAAATAGTACACCCGGTGGTAGAGCCAGCGTCTTTCGAGAGGCTGGCTTTACTTTTGATATGGGGCCTAGCTGGTACTGGATGCCGGATGTATTTGACAGATATTTTGAATATTTTGGCAAGAATACCTCCGATTTTTATATGTTGAAGCGACTGGATCCTTCATACGCTGTCATATTCGGAGACAAGGATTGTATGCAGGTGCCTGCTAAGTTGGAAGCGCTAAAAACAACGTTTGAAGACCTTGAGCCGGGCAGCGGAGCTAAACTAGACGCTTTTTTGAAACAGGCTGCCTATAAGTATGAAGTCGGCATCAACGATCTGGTGTACAAGCCATGCCGCTCGATTTTCGAATTTGCAGATCTTCGCCTCCTCTCGGGAATTATCCGACTCGACGTTTTTCAGTCAATCCACAAGCATATACGGAAATTCTTCAAGCATGAAAAAATTATTCAGCTGATGGAGTTCCCAATTTTATTCTTGGGAGCACTGCCGGAAAACACGCCTGCGCTGTATAGCCTGATGAATTATGCTGATATCTGCCTGGGTACCTGGTACCCGATGGGTGGCATGCATAAAATTATCGAAGGAATGGTGAAACTTGCCGAAATGCAAGGCGTAAAATTCCAGTATGAGGCCGAAGTCACCCATATAGAGGTGGTAGATGGACGGGCTAAGAAAGTTCACATCGAAGGAGGGTTCATTGAAGCAGATACGGTTGTTGGGGCTGCCGATTATCACCACATTGAAACCAGATTGCTAGACCCAAAATTCCGGTCATATTCCGACAAATATTGGGATACACGGGTGATGGCACCATCTTCCTTGATTTTCTATTTGGGAGTGAATAAGAAATTATCTAACCTTCTCCATCATAATCTTTTCTTTGATACGGACTTTAAACCACATGCCATAGAAATCTATGAAAATCCTAAATGGCCGGAAAACCCCTTGTTTTACGTCTCAGCTACTTCAGTTACTGATCCCGATGTGGCCCCTGAAAATTGCGAAAATTTATTTATATTGATCCCTGTAGCACCCGATTTGGAAGACAAGGACGAAATTAGAGAAAAATACTATCATATTGTCATGGATAGGCTGGAGAAGCTTACAAAACAAAAGATCAGGGAGCATGTGATTTTTAAAAGAAGCTATGCGCATCGGGATTTTAAAACCGACTACCACGCATTCAAGGGTAATGCCTACGGCTTGGCCAATACGCTTATGCAGACGGCTATATTGAAGCCGGGGTTAAAAAGTAAAAAGATCGATAATATGTATTATTGCGGCCAGCTTACTGTACCGGGTCCAGGTGTTCCTCCCTCACTTATCTCTGGTCATGTAGTGGCAGAAGAGGTACATAAAAGTTTATCGAAAATAATTAATGAGCCCCAGGCTATTCAAAATTAGCAATTCATTATGAATTTATACGATCTCACTACCTTTGAATGTAGTAAACTGATCACCCAACGATACAGCACTTCATTCACTTTAGGCATCAAGACGCTTCATCAATCCCTTCATTTTCCTATTTATGCCATTTATGGGTTTGTACGTTATGCCGATGAAATTGTAGACACCTTCCATGACTACGATAAAAAGAAACTTCTTCAAAAATTTAAGCATGAGACTTATGAGGCTTTAGAAGAAAAAATTTCTTTGAACCCCGTATTACATTCGTTCCAGATCATTGTAAATCAATATAACATTGATAAGGCGCTCATTGAGGCATTCTTCAAGAGTATGGAAATGGACCTGGAAGACCAAATTTACGATGATCAAAAGTACAATGAATATATCTATGGATCGGCGGAGGTGATAGGTTTGATGTGTTTGCATGTATTTTGTGATGGCGATTCTTCACGCTACCAAGCTTTGATGCCCCCAGCGCGTAAGCTAGGTGCCGCCTTTCAGAAGGTAAATTTTCTACGCGATATTCAAAGCGACTTTAAAGAGAGGGGACGCACTTACTTTCCAGGTGTAGACTTTACCGAGTTCGACGGGGAGGCAAAAAAGCGTATCGAGCGCGATATTCAGCAGGATTTTGATGCCGGATATGCTGGCATATTGAAGCTGCCTGAGTCTGCCCGAAGAGGGGTTTACCTGGCGTACATATATTATTTAAAGCTTTTTAAGAAAATTCAAAATTGCCCTGCGTCTAAAATTGCGGGACAAAGAATTCGGATAGCGGATTCAAAGAAGGTTCTATTGTTAGCACAAACTTATGTACGTTATCGATTAAATATCCTCTGATCATGTATACCTACCTGTTGTTGAACCTGTTTACCATATCTTTTCCATTATTTAAGTCCTTCGAAGAAAAAATAGCTTATGCCAAAAAATGGGGGCCATTATTTATTGCTATCACCATTTCCGCGGTTTTTTTTATTG
>LXQK01000206.1 GCA_001683905.1 Marivirga sp. ANT-B6 | reverse complement strand
TTTTAATGCATTATATAAATTATTTTTATGAATTACACTTTACATCAGTTGCAAATATTTTATGTAGTTACGCAAACCAACAGCATTACCAAGGCTGCAGAGAAGCTGCATCTCACCCAGCCTGCAGTTTCTATTCAACTTAAAAACTTCCAGGACCAGTTTGAAATCCCTGTGACAGAGGTGATTGGGCGAAAAGTCTTCATCACAGATTTTGGCAAAGAAATAGCCCTTTCAGCCGAAAAGATCCTTAATGAAGTGAGTGCCATTAACTTTAAGACAATGGCGTATAAAGGCCAACTGATCGGACGTTTGAAGATCTCAGTAGTGTCTTCAGGAAAGTATGTGATGCCCTATTTTCTATCAGATTTTATTCAACAGCATCAGGGTGTGGAGCTGGTATTGGATGTAACCAATAAAAGCGCGGTGGTAGAAAGCCTTGAAAGGAATGAGGTAGATTTCTCACTGGTCTCCGTATTGCCCGATAATATTCAGGTTGACGATATTTCACTTATGGAAAATAAATTATTTTTGGCAAGTGGTAAGAAACAGAAACTGGAGCAAAAATATTATGACAAGGAGATTCTACAAGATGTTCCGCTGATTTACAGAGAGGCAGGCTCAGGCACCCGGCAGGTGATGGAGCTCTTTATAAAGCAGAACAACCTGGTCGTTCAAAAAAAGATGGAGCTTACTTCCAATGAGGCCGTAAAGCAGGCGGTAATAGCAGGGTTGGGCTATTCTATTCTACCGATCATCGGTATCAAAAACGAACTCACCAACGGTGACATCCATCTTATCCCTGTACGGGAATTCCCTATCAAATCAACCTGGCGAATGATATGGATGAAAGGAAAGAAGTTTTCGCCGGTTGCTGCAGCTTTTTTGGACTATATCAAAAAGGAGAAAGAAGCGATTATCAAAGATAAGTTTAGCTGGTATGAACAATATTGAACCGGGATGGGTATGAGATCGATGAAGTAGTCCATCAATCCATTCCCTTGCAATCCTTATACACTTCGTCTCCGTTATCTAAGCTTCAAATTTGTTCTACATTCCAATATAATCCAAGTAATTAATAATGAACCTAAAGGTAAAAAGTGCAGGGCTAAGGTTATACAACCACATCCTATATACCTTTTAGTAGGTGCTAAGATTACCAGATAAGCTTTAAAAAAACCTTAAACATTGCGCAAAATGCTCAATAAAAACTCAGTTAAAAACAAGTATCATTCTTTTTGCAACCAACGGCAAATAGATAATTCTCCTCACCTATCCACGATAAGCTGCGACCCTGTATTTGAGCTATTGCTTTATGTTTGGCACCTTTGGATCATAAAAGGACTAAAACTAGAATAAAAATGAAGAAAGTAATGCTTGGAGCTTTTCTAATGATGTTCATTCGAGGCTCCGTTTTTTTTCCAAAAACAAAAAATTAAAATCACATCGGCAGAACAACTATCGAGAAGAACCGTAGCCCTGGAGGGCAAGATGTCAGACATCTTTGAAAACGATGACCTGCTTGACCAGTTGGCAAAAGAGATTTACTAAATCTACTCGGTGACGTGGAGCAATTCGATATTCAGGACAAATCTACCCTGATAGCCTATGAAAGTGGCCTGATGCAACCGCGAGGTACAGCTTAAAACCAATTTCGGAAAGCCTGTGGTGGTAGCCATCTGGGATACGGGAGTAGATACCGCGCTTTTCCCCGGCCGGCTATGGTCCAATCCAAAGGAAAAACACATTGGCAAAGAAGATGACAAAAATGGCTTTATCGATGACCTTCATGGAATAGCTTTCGATACTGAGCATCGAAGAACCACCGGTAATTTAGTTCCTCCTCAAAATCTCGGTCACAGCCAAGAACAACTCCTTTCCTGGACAAAAGGAAGTATGGACTATTAATGGTTTTCTGAAAGGCGTATTACAAATCAATTGGGGTGGTGAAAATTGCAGCAAAGTGATTATATGGTAATGAGTCAAACAAGGTCAGGATTAATGGCACAATTGGAAACAGCCATCCGTAATATTTAAATAATTGAAAATCAAAGTTCTTTACCCCATTAAATCTCTAAGTTAATCTTATATTTGATCTATCAGGAAATTTTACGACCTGATCTTAAGCCTTAATACTCTGGTTTAGAGGTGATTGCACTCACAACTTCCTGAAGGCTGGATATGTGATAACATGGTTTAGGAAGTTGTTTATATTATTTAGTAATGATCATTTAATTTGTTCCCCTATAAAAAAAATGATTTACCCCTTATTGATATGTTAAAATTAAAATTTTTTTAAAAAAATGAAAGACGCTAAATTATTGCTAAAAGAGAATAACTCCATAGATGAAGTCTGGACTAAATCGTTCTTTATCAAAACATTACTGAACGGATTACTATTGGTTTTACCATCCATCATTATATTATTTTTACTTTCCTTAATTTTTAAATTTGTATTTAATCTTGTTGCACCCATCAGCTCCATATTAGATAAAAATGCAGATGAACACGCATTTTTTATCAATGTATTGGCTTTGATGATCCTGATTGCCTTTATATTCATAATAGGTTTAACAATGAGAAATACCAGAGGCAGAAGATCTTTTAAAGTTTTTGAGAATAAATATTTACTTCAAATACCCTTATATTCTACGCTACGGGAAACCATAGCCCAATTTTCAGGACTTAAAAAAATGCCTTTTAGCCAGGTAGTTTTAGTGGATGCCTTCAATACAGGTGTACTACTAACAGGGTTTGTTACTGAAATTGTATCGGAGGGTATTTATACGGTTTTTGTGCCCACTGCACCTAACCCAATGAATGGAAACATTTACCATGTTCCGGTTTCACAATTAAGATTTTTAGAAATAGAGCCTGAAAAAGCTATGCGCTCTATTGTTGGAATGGGTACTGGTTCTTCCATATTGTTTGCTGCAAAAGATAGGGCTCAGGAGAAAGAGTCTTTAATTTGATTTAGAGAAGAAATACTATTTTTAAAAGGTATATCTTAGAATACCTAATCATTTACGATATAATTCGGAATGAATAAAACAGTAGTAAAGTATTTAATTATAGGGTACGGTATTATATAAGATCTGAGTATGAAATTATACCTTATAATAGTATTGGTATTTAAATATCGGAATAACTGATATAATTTCATTACAAAATATCCGCCTCTTATTACAAACGGAGAGGCACTTTAAGGCTGCAAGATTACCTAAAAACCATGATCTGGCAGTCTACGACTATTCTTTTGGGAATGGGTTACCAAAAGATCGCCTGAACCAGCGGATATTATATTTGTTGCGAACCCAGTGCACAAAGTTAAAAACTGTCTTCTGGCTAACTTTTGGGAAACCGGGGTGGTATTCCTTGAGCCAATCGTGCAGCTGTGCTGCGGGTGTTTCCTGGTATTGTTCCAGCCTCTCCTTTATAAAGTTCTCATAGGGCAGATGTAGCTTTTTCCTATCAGATTACTTAAGGAGAAAACTTTCATAATCCTGATCGTACATTGAAAGGTATCTGGAAACCGTGCGTCTGTTTAGACCAAGGTAGTCACTGATCTGGGGCATGAAATGACCTTCATGGTACATCCGGTGAACTTCGTAATACATGATAAATTTAGCTAAGTACACATTCATTTCTTCTGCGGTTTAGTTGCCGCCGAAGCTAATCAGATGTGCATTCTTGTCGCCATTTTCTGTGCATTCTTATTTACCGAATACTGTAGAAAGTGTTTTGCTTGCCCACACAGCAATGTGCTCAGTTGACTTTGGATTATTGAGCTACTTTGAATTCAATAAAGAAAAGCAAGTAGTTACATATGATGATATTGAAAACAAAATTTCATACTTCTATGGACAAATAGTAGAAAGAAAAACGACAGGGAACAAATGAATGCCTTCTATAAACAACCTATGTTATTGCAGTGGATTGAAGCATTATTGCTACTGATATTAGGATTTTATCCAGCATTATTAATTATTGAAATGGGTTTTAATCAACCTTTGTTTTATTTGTTACTTCTAATTTATGTACCCATTGGACAATTCATAACTACACCAATCTTTAGAATTTCTGGCATTTACAAATATTACTCACCCATGTTGCTGGGATATATGCCAAACGATATTCAAATAGACTTACATAACGGGGGAAGTTTTGATTACCTTTTTGTGATGACAAATTTTAAAATAGGTATTGATATCAGGAATAGAATATTGCTTTATCATCTTGAAGGTTTAATGAATATTATTAAGCAAATCGAAAATGGTTCTATTCCAAAATCACTTAATATTGTAGGGACATCTTATTTTTTTGATAAAAGGACACTGAATAAAACTTGGATTTGAGCTAAATAAGCCTTCTATGTTTTACAGGGTTAATCTATTAGCAAATTTTATTGACCTGATTTGGATGTATTCAATTTCACAAGGTCATTTTTCAATTCCTAAAATATGGACAGCTACAAGGCGAGTGTCAAAGGTGGAAACTTGGTTGACAAAAAAGACATTATTAAAGAAATATACAGAAAATTGACCAAAAAAGCAAAAACGACAGAACAACAATATCTTTAGAAAAATAGGCGCCATAAATTCATGGGTTGTAGATTGCTTCAACCTTTCCGTAATTTGGAAAGTAAGTACAATTAAGTCGGCTACTTTTCATATGCGTAACCGTTAGTGTCAACCATAAAACAGACACATAAGTACAAAACAAAAAAACAAATGTCAGCTATTGCTACAGCAATGAAAAAAATCCACTGGATAAAGTTAACCTTAAGCATCGTCATATGCCAGCTACCTGCACTCATAGGTGCTTATTTTACGGTCACCGCTATAGACACATGGTACGACAGGTTGAATAAACCTGAATTTACACCCCCGGGGTGGCTGTTTGGTCCGGTATGGACCGTGTTGTACATGATGATTGGTGTTTCACTCTACCTTGTCTGGCGAAAGGCTGAAGGGGACATCTTACGAAAAGCCCTTTGGCTATTCTTTATTCATTTAGTTCTAAATGCTGGCTGGTCTTATGTTTTTTTTGGATTGCAATCTCCCCCCTGGGCATTGGCAGAAATTACCATACTTTGGATAAGTATATTGCTTGTCATACGATTATTTTATCCCATAGACAAACTAGCAGCCTTTCTACTGATCCCGTATTTACTTTGGGTTACTTTCGCAGCTGCATTAAACTACGCCATTATGATCTTAAATTAGTTCTTTACAATGGTGAAGTCTACTCTTCTGTTTAACTTGCGGCTCTCTGCATTTTTATTGCTGGCGATAGGTTTCACCCCACCATATCCTTTACCTGATATTCGGCTACTGGTAACCCCCTGGGTTACCAGGTAGTTCTTTACCATTTCCACCCGGTCACGTGATAGTTTAATATTTAGTTTTGCGCTGCCTAAGTTATCCGTATGTCCACCCAGTTCAATCACAAGGTTGGGGTTTTCTTTCATGAGGACAGCTATTTTATTGAGCTCAGGATAAGAATTTTCTAAAAGAATTGCTGTTCCTTGTTCAAAAAGTACATCGTTTAGCCTTACTGTAGTACCTATTTCCAATGGCGTAAGTACATACTCCACCTTTAGAGGGGTTACCTTTTCATTTTCGATGATGGCCATATCCTCCATAGGTAAATATCCTTTTGCATTTACAGTCACTTTGTACTGACTACCAGCATGCAGAAATACCTGAAATTTTCCATTCTTATCACTCTTTTGGGCATGCGCAACTATATTTTCAGGCAACTTGAGGTATTGAATTTCTGCCCTTACCGGCTCTTTCGTCTTTTCACAAAGAACCAGACCATCAATTGTTACACCGGCCACTTTTTCTTCTTCTTCCATTGTAATTAAAGGCTCATCTATTTCTTTAAATACAATAACAGTATCAGGAACCTGGAAAGTAGCTTCGAGGTATACTTCATCTGTAGGTTCATTGACTACAATGATATCCTCTTTCGAGGCCTCTGGCTCAGGGATAGCATCTGATTTAAATTTAACACGGTTGATATCGCCATAACCATCGCTATTCTGGGTCGACATCAGGTAAGCATAGGCTTTATCTGGCGAAGGATAGAAATACATCTCCATACCTTCGGTATTTACGGAAGGTCCAAGATTTTTAGGCTTTGTCCAGTTTTTCCAGGTCTCGTCAAGCCTTGTTGCTACAAATACATCACGACTCCCTATACCGCCTAGGCCATTACTTGAAAAATACAATGTCTTATTATCTTCGTCTATAAAGGGAGTAACCTCCTGGAACCGGGTGTTGATACCACTTCCCAGGTTTTGGGGTTCAGACCAACGACCAGAACCTAACTTAAAGCTAACATAAAGATCTTCAGCACCATAGGTTCCAAACGACTGTATAGATAAAATCATTATTTTACCATCAGCCGAAATACTGTAAGACTGATCGTCGGATTTATTTTGGAAGTATTCAACTTCCAGCTTTTTAGGGAAATCCCAGCCAGAACCGGATTTTTCAGCATATGATAGTCCGGATTTAATGGTAGCGTTGGCTTTTTTATCGTAGGTATAATTTAAGTACAGCGTTTGGCCATCACGTGAAATACCGCAGATTTCATTAGTGAAACGGTTATTGATAGGAGCACCAAGATTTTTGGCAGGCGTCCAGACACCCTGATCATTTAATGTGGATACCCAAATGTCACCTTTATCTTTTTTACCGCCGATATTTTCAGGATGGGCAACCCGCACGAAAAAGAGCGTCTTACCATCCGCACTAACAACGGGGCTATGCTCATTTCCAGCAGTGTTAATACCACTCCCCAAGTTTTCCAGACCTGTAGCTTTTTGTGCAAAGCCGGGGCTACACTCCAAAATTGATATCAATAATAAAAAAAGTAATTTCATTCTATTCATCGTGAAGTACAATATAAAATTCAGTACCTACTATGGATCACTTTCAGTAGAATCCCTAATGAGGTGTAATTTAAACAGTTACCATGACTAAAAAAAAAATCTGTCGCTCTAATTCAATTATAGAAATTCCTCAATCAGAAATTATACAATAAGTATAATTTTTTATTCATTACATGAACATTTAAGGCCTGCGTTCTTTTTTTAATTACAATAATAACAAGGTTTTGCATTTCATGATCATTAAATTTTACTTGTAATCTTACTTAGTCCTTTATTTTATGGATTAATAGGTTTTTAATAAGCCGGGGCATTATTATCAGCATTCCGTGAACTTTCCAACTTTTGCTTCGGCTATATTGTCTTGAGTTGATCAACATTCCATCTCAAGTCCTACCCAAGCCAGATAATAAACCATAAGAGCGAAATTCCCTACCAAAAGAGTCATAGCCTCAAAATAATATGCCCTAAAGAGGCTCTTAGGGCATATTTTACTTTTAAAGTAAAAAATTAACAAATTATTAAGCAGTTTGTGTGCTAAATATTCAAACCCCCTCATTTTTTAAGTGCCTTTTTAAAAATAATGTATTTTTTAATGAAAGTGATAACATTTTTAAAGCTATATTTTGGATTTAATATATTATTTCTTGAAAATAGGGTAAAATTTAAACCCAATATCCTATATATAACGCCAAATTTAAATATTCTATGAAAAAAGTAGAGGCTATTATCAGAACATCAAAGTTTGAGGATGTTCATGCGGCCCTTTCGCAAATAGGCATTCGTTTCATGTACTCGATGGAGGTAAAAGGATTTGGAAAAGAGTCCAGCGTATCCCAAACCTACCGCGGCGCCCACTATGATGTCGGCTTTATCCCCCGTACCAAACTTGAGGTCGTCATTACTGAAGATCAGCTGGAAGAAGTAGTTGATTGTATACTGACGCACGCGGCAACCGGGGAAGTGGGTGATGGAAAGATTTTCATCTCCAATGTAGATCGCGCATTTCGCATTCGCTCTCGCGAAGAGGGCGACGCAGCCCTATAAAACTAAAACCAACCTTGAATTCTTAACCTGTAAAAATTAAACATTATGAATGAAGTATTATTTACCACAAATAATCTATGGATGATGATAGCGACCATCCTGGTATTTATTATGCACCTGGGATTTGCCACACTAGAATCTGGGCTGGCAAGATCGAAAAATACAGTGAATATCCTTTTTAAAAACACCATTATCCCACCTATCGGCATTCTAACCTATGTATTCATAGGGTTTAACCTGATGTATCCTGGCGACGATTACGCGGGAAAATTCTTCGGATTTGCAGGTTTCGGCCTTTCCATGCCTGAAGGCGCAGGCGGTCTTATTGAATATGCCGATGGGGCTTACACCTACTGGACTGACTTCATATTCCAAGCCATGTTTGCTGCCACTGCTGCTACTATTATTTCGGGAGCCTTAGCAGAGCGGGTAAAACTCGAAAGTTTCCTGATTTTTTCTGTAATATATGTCGCTATATGCTATCCTATGGTAGGGATGTGGAAATGGGGCGGTGGATTCCTCGATACGCTATCTACACCATTCTATGACTTCGCCGGTTCTACCATTGTTCACTCAGTAGGCGGATGGGGTGCTCTGGCAGGTATAATGCTAGTCGGGCCGCGTATTGGAAAATATGTTAATGGAAAAGTAAAAGCAATTCCCGGCCATAGTCTACCTATGGCAACCATTGGCGTATTCCTGCTTTGGTTTGGCTGGTACGGGTTCAATGGAGGCTCTGTACTTTCAGCAGACCCTGGGCTAGTGTCGCTAGTGTTTGTAACTACCTCAATCGCTGCAGCAGCAGGTGCGATTGGCGCCTTAATCATGTCATTGGTATTATTTAGAACCAACGACTTAACCATGGTATTGAACGGAATTCTGGCGGGACTTGTAGGTATTACTGCCGGTGCCGACCAAATGGGTGTGGGCTCCTCTTTCGTCATCG
>LXQK01000205.1 GCA_001683905.1 Marivirga sp. ANT-B6 | reverse complement strand
CTCAGCCCAAAAGAACTGACCACCCAAGAAGCAAGTGAGTACTATAAAAACCTCATCAAGGCTGAGCGTTATTTCCGCTCCCTCAAATCTGACATGGAAATAAGGCCTATCCGCCACAGAAAGGAAAACCGGATTAGAGGCCATATTTATTTAAACTTTCTAGCCTTGTGGCTGGTAAAGTGCATTGAGAAAAAATGGAGGAGCAGGGCGATAAAATGCGAAGTGCCTGGTACACAATTTCTAGCCTTGTGGCTGGTAAAGTGCATTGAGAAAAAATGGAGGAGCAGGGCGATAAAATGCGAAGTGCCTGGTACACTAAAAGAGTGGGATGACCGCATGAGGCTACATGAAATATATGACAAGGAGAATAATGAGCTCCTTGACCTGCAATGGAACCAGGGACCCATAGCCAGCCAGACCTTTGAAGAAGTGCAGAGATATGGGGAAATGGAGCGTAAGCTGCCTCATATGTAGCAACTACATCGGTCTTTTAAGGAATATGAGTTAAATACGAATGCTTTCTATTAAACAGCAGGAAAAGGAGATGAGCGAAAAAGAAAAACCCCAACTGTAACAGTTGGGGTTTTTAAGTTTAGATATATTTAGATATTAGAAAGTATATCTAATACCAACCTGTGCTCTCCATCTAGAGAAAAAGTCGTTCGGTACAAAAGTTGTATCATCTCCACTAAGAAATACCTTACTAGCCGGTCTTGCTGGATCAATTGGAGTTGTTGTACCATTAATTGTCTTAGGCTCTCCACCTGCTTGCCTACCAAACTGGGCTACATTTATAGGTTGAGTATTATTAGAACTGAAAGACCTACCCCATTCTTTATTCAATAAATTACCAAAGTTTAACACATCAAACGTAAACTCTATTTTACCGGCATTTGCCTGGAAAAATTCTTGAGCAATTCTAATATCAAACCTGTGTTCAAAAGGTGTTCTACCACCATTTCTTTCTGCATACTGCCCTCTTCTCGAACTTAAGTAATCATCATTTTCTATAAATTCATTTAACGCTACATATTGCTGGTCTGCAGTTCTATCCAAGTTCCAAACGCCTGCGTCTCTGTCAAATGAATAAGTATCGTATAAAACAATATCTGATCTGTTAGCAGGAATATATAACAAATCGTTACCGAGAATACGATCATTATTTAAATCGCCATTATAAGTAAATGATTGACCTAAACCAGATTGACCATTGTAAAATAGCCCTACTGAAGTTGCCAAAAAGCCCAAATATTCTTTTCTATAAGTTATGGTTGCGATAAGTCTGTGAGGAACCATGAAATTTGAAAAAGATAATTCTGGGTTATTAGGATTTCCATTTGTTTCAACTCCTCTCCAATTAGAAAGTGCTTGAGAAGATGTACCAGGATTAATATCTTTAGATACTCCATAGTTATATCCAAGACTTGCGAAAAGACCAGATTCAAATCTTTTGCTCAACTGGGTACTTAAATTGTAAGAATATCCTGCATTAGTATTGGTTAAATATATAACATCTGTAAAATTGGTATTAATATAACTTCTACCAAATCTCGGTCTGTTATCAGGCCCTTCAAATCTTTCAGATGTGTCATCTACAACACCTTCGATATTTAAATTTTGATAAAGGATATTGTTGATGTTTTTAGAATAGATACCATCAAAAGTTGCTACTATACCATTATCAAATCTGTAATCTAATCCTGCATTCACTCTCAATACCTGAGGATATTTAAAGTCGGGATCAACAACGTTAATTTCTGAAGTATTAACAGCCAATCCTAAATCATTAGCATTAGGCTGAGAATTTGGATCAGGGTTAAATGTGAATCCGTCAGGAAACTGATTGCTATTTCTTTGAGCTTGTAATCTTGCAATTTCTATTCCTGTGTTCGAAAACTGGTTAGACAACCATACAAAAGGTAATCTACCTGAAAATATACCTGCACCACCTCTTAGTTGCAACTTCTTATCACCTGTGACATCCCAGTTGAAACCTACTCTCGGAGACCATAAAATATTTGAAGTTGCCACTTGATCAGTAGCTAAGCCTAGATTCTGAAACGTTGAATCGTTATTAAAGGTAGGATTAGTTGTAGGGGTATCAAAAAATAAAGGGACATCTGCTCTTAAACCAATCGTAAGTTTAAAATTATCAGTTGCCTGATATTCATCTTGGGCATAAAAACCTATTTGTGCCGCGTTAAACGCTGCACCCCATTGAGGATCATTTGGAACTTGAGAGAACGAATAATCATATGTTAAAGGGAACGCCTCGTTATTAGTACCAACAGTCAACCAATCATCCAAACTCGAATATCTATAAGAGCCGAAGTTTTGTCTGATAAATAAGTTGAATACACTGTAAAATTCGTTGTGAGTACCTACAGTTATAGCGTGCTTACCTTGGAAAAATGTTAAGTTATCAGTTATTGTAAATACATCTTGACTTAAAGTATTAGCTGTTCCAAACTGCTCTGAGCCTAATTGAATACTTCTAGGGCCACCTAGATCAACTCTAACATAGGGAAATGGCGTACCTACAAAACCTCTATCATCTCTTACAGTAGTATAACCTACACGTAACTCATTTGAAATAGCATTAGAAAATCTACTACTTAATTCTGCAACTGTTGTATTGGTAGTACTTGGGAAAAATTGAGCCCCTCCTGATAAGACAAAAGTATTTGGGTTTCTGAAAATACTTAATGATTCAGAATTCACATAATTATGTCTAATTGAGAATCTATGATTTGCATTTATATTCCAATCTAATCTTGCAAAAAATTTCCTTGTTTCATCTACTTCGTTAAACTGGCCAGAGTTTCCAATATCTGCGTTGGGAGCTATTCTATCTATAACGCTAACTACTTGGTCTATTTCACCTTGAGTTATATTTGAACCTTGATTAATTCCGAAAAGTTTAGGTTGAGTTCTTTCAGTTTGTTCACCATTAACGAAGAAAAATAGTTTATTTTTAATTATTGGTCCACCAACTCTAAAACCGTATTGTCTTTCTGAATAATCTGGAACCGATTCACCTTCGGTATCTTCAAGTACGCCTTTACCAGTTAATGCCTCATTATTTACAAAGTAATAAGCAGAACCTTCGAAGCTATTTGTACCTGAACGCGTAACAGCGTTGATACCACCTCCGGTAAATCCACCCATTCTAACATCCATTGGTGCAATTTCAATATTAATTTCTTCAATTGCATCTAAAGAAATTGGCTGCGTACCTGTTTGCCCACCATTTGTACCATTAGCAGCTAAACCAAATACATCGTTATTGACAGTTCCATCAATAGAAAATTGGTTATATCTATTGTTTGCACCTGCAAATGAAATACCATTGCCTCTAGTACTTGCTAGGGGAGACAATCTGGCGAAATCCTGAATACTTCTGCTGATAGTCGGTAAGGCATCAATTTGATCAGATGTAACTCCCGTTGAGGCCCCAGTTCTGCTACCATCAAAAATCTGATCTCTAGTTGATCGAACGATAACCTCCTGCAAAATTTCTGATTCTTCGCTTAAATTAATATTGAGATTTAGTGTTTGACCTAACGAAAGGTTTATGTTTTCTAAAATATATTCCTTGAAACCAACAAACGTCACCTTTAAGTTATATGGACCACCAACCCTCATATTGGGTATCTGGAATCTACCTTCATTATTAGTTGTTACACCATAATTTGTACCGGAAGGCGTATGCAAAGCTTGAATTGTAGCACCCGGAAGCGCATCTCCATTATTATCTCTTACTACCCCTGAAAGCCCTGAAGTAGTAATGCCCTGGCCATAAGCCGTTCCTGCTGCTAAAGCCAGCAGAATGGCCAAGCCAAAAATCTTTTGTAAAATTCTTTTCATTTTTCTTTCTTTTGTTTTTCAGTTTCAAAATTACATTTACTTCCTACACTCTTTACTGTATTTATTATTAAGTATTAGTTAAAATTCGGTATAAAATTGTTAACAATAATTTAACATTGCAAATCCGCAAACAAAAGCGAACTCAAAGGCCGAAAGAATTGTAAATGAAAAAATAGTGAAAATTAAGTCTGATGCCTAATTTTATTCTGAATTTTCAGCTTTTGATCCAATAAAGTTTTTTAAAAAACGAGTTATTAAGTCAAATTATATCTCGCCGTCTCACAGAATAAACACGCTAATTAAAAATTTTGTAATATTTATTTTTATTACGTGAAAATGGGAAGAAAAATTGTGGGCTTTTGGTGAGAAGAAAACGTTGATTTCATCGTGCATATAACCAACGATCTGGTAAGCGCAGGAAATCGCTATAGGTAATGCCTCCGGCAATGCGGTATAGGTAAACTAAATCTTCGCAATTCCACATCTTCACGTGCTCCTCCTGCATAGAAATCTGCTAAAGAATTGTAAACGAACTGACCATATTAAGTAGGAGTGAACGTATTTTCAGACTTGAGCGCCTCAAATTTAACGGGTTTAACAACAGGTTTATTTAAGAAAGCAGAAAAGTTATTCTGGAACTGCCATGTGTCGGTATTCAAGACATTGTTAGGTATAATTGGGTCGTAACAAAATTTGTAAATTCCTTTCATCTTAATTATCTACCAATGGAAAGATCTCGCTTCCACTACCTCTAAAATCTCTATTGGCGGTAAAACCTGAAATGATGTAATAAAAACTCATTTGTCCTGAGTGACATACCTTTCACCTACTTCAAACCCTACTCAGACAGGTGTTGGTATTTCGGCGTTGTATGATAAGCTGTCATGTAAAAAGCAGTTCCGTTCTTTTTGGGGAATTGCGATCTGAATTGTCAAACTAAATGGTTTAAAAGCATGTTTGTACATATAATTTTTAGTTATTTGCGCTTGGGCTTCTACCGAGAGAAAAGAACGTAAAAAAGGATACAACATTTATTTGCCAAACCAAACTATTGTCTGAAACTAACGTTCTAAATAAGGTTTGTCTCCAAAATTTCGTTAAAAACTCACCACCCTATATTTTAATAATTATTTCAATGAACAAAGTAGTAAAAAGGATTTTAACCGTGTTTATCATCCTGTTAGTGATCTTTTTGGTTGCCTGGCCAAAATTAGCGCCGCTATCAAAATCTTCTACTGACGCTAAGCCTGCTGGAGTAAATGGTGGTTCTGCATCCATACCGGTAAAAGGTACCATTATCAAACCCCAGCAACTGGATGATAAGATCACGATCACTGGTGCGGTATTGGCCAATGAGGCGCTGGACCTGAGGACGGAAATCAGTGGTATTATTTCCAAAATCTATTTTAAGGAAGGTGATAACGTAAAAAAGGGGCAGGTGCTGCTGTCAGTAAATGTAGATAACCTCAGAGCTCAATTAGAAAAGTTGAAGTACACACAGCAGCTCTCGGAAGAGATAGAAGGGCGCCAAAAGAAGTTGCTTGAGCGGGAAGCAATTAGTCAGGAAGAATATGACATTTCTCTTACAGAATTTCGAACATCAGCAGCGGACATTAAAGTTTTACAGGAGCAAATCAGCAAGTCGGTCATTCGTTCTCCATTCGAGGGTAGCATTGGTTTACGCTATGTTAGTGAGGGCAGTTACATCACACCGGAAACAAAGATTGCGTACCTGGTAAAAGTAAACCCTGCAAAAATAGAATTTTCCGTGCCCGGCAGATATACGAGCAAGGTCGCCAATGGCGACAGGATCAATTTTACTGTGGAAGGCATAGACGAAGTTTTTCAGGGGGCAGTGTATGCTAAAGAGCCTGTGATCGATGCGGTGACAAGAACCTTAAAGATAAGAGCATTAAGTGGTAATGATGATAAGAAGCTCGTGCCGGGGCAATTTGTCCGCATCGAATTGGTTTTAAATTCTATGGATAGCGCGCTTTTGGTGCCAACGCAATCTGTTGTGCCCGACGTAGATGGACATATTGTCTACAAAAAAACGGGAGATAAAGCAGAAGCTGTAAGGGTAGAAATCGGTATACGACGTGAGAGCGAGGTGCAGATTATGAAAGGCATACAGGAAAAAGATACGATCCTGATTACGGGAATTCAGCAGGTAGAAGACGGCTCTACAATCAACATAACAGAAATTAATTAAATATTTATGGCAGGATTAGCTTCATTGAGCATCAACAGGCCTGTGCTTGCAATCGTAATGTCCATAACCATTGTCATATTTGGCGTCATTGGTTTTACATATTTGGGGGTTCGGGAATATCCAAGCGTAGACCCCCCAATTATAACGGTTAGAACAACCTATACGGGTGCTAATGCGGATGTAATAGAGTCACAGATTACCGAACCCCTGGAAGAGGCAATTAATGGGATTGCTGGTATCCGCACTTTAACGTCGACCAGTAATGAGGGTGCCAGCAGTATCACAGTAGAGTTTGTTTTAGGGGAGGATCTTGAAGCGGCAGCCAACGATGTGCGTGATAAAGTTTCTGCTGCCAGGCGAAACCTGCCCGTAGATGCTGAGGCTCCAATTGTTTCCAAGGCCGATGCTGACTCGGATCCCATCGTTTTTGTTACGATTCGTAGCGACTCACGATCACTATTAGATTTGTCAGCTATCGCAGAAAATACTTTAAAGGAAAGGCTACAAACCATCTCTGGTGTGAGTGAAGTCAGGATTTGGGGAGAAAAGCGATATGCTATGCGCTTATGGATGGACCCAGTAAATCTTTCTGCGTACCAGTTAACTCCTCTTGATGTTCTAAATGCCGTTCAGTCTCAAAATGTAGAGCTGCCCTCTGGAAGAGTAGAAGGCGATATGACAGAGTTAACTGTCCGAACCAAAGGGCAGCTGAGTACCGTAGAAGAATTTAATAATCTGATCGTCAAAGAGGACGGAGACAATATCGTCAAGTTCCAGGATATTGGTAGGGCCGAGTTAGGTGTGCAGAATGAGCGTACAGTCCTAAAAAGAGATGGCATATCCATGGTAGGTGTTGTGCTCATCCCTCAGCCTGGTACCAATAGTATAGCTATTGTCGATGAATTTTATAAAAGGCTGGAGGTAATCAAAAAAGATTTGCCGAAAGATGTCGAGACCTATATCGGCTTTGACAATACCATCTACATACGCGACTCCATCAAAGAGGTGAAAGAGACCATTTTGATCGCTTTTGTTTTAGTGGTGATCATCATATTCGCTTTTTTCCGCGACTGGCGAACTACCGTTATTCCGATCATTACCATTCCAATCTCGCTAATAGGTACTTTCTTCTTTATGTACCTGGCGGGTTTTTCTATTAATGTGCTTACGTTGCTGGGTATCGTATTGGCGATAGGTCTGGTAGTGGATGATACCATCGTAGTTCTAGAAAATATTTATTCAAAAATTGAGCAAGGCATGAAACCTGTTGAGGCAGGATTTAAAGGCGCCGGAGAAATCTTCTTTGCCGTAATTGCTACTACCGTTGCACTGGTGGCGGTGTTTATGCCGGTAATTTTTCTGGAAGGTATCACTGGCAGGCTCTTTAGAGAATTCGGCGTGGTAGTGGCTACGGCCATTATGATATCATCCTTTGTCGCCTTATCCCTGACACCGATGATGTGTACCAAAATTTTGAAGCGACGGGAAAAGCAGAACTGGTTTTATGTGAAGAGTGAGCCCTTCTTTGTGAAGCTAAATGAGGCATACAACCGGTCGTTGGCAGCATTCATGCGGGTACGATGGATGTCTTTCGTTGTAATTTTGATCTCTGGTGCTTTAATCTATTTATTGACACTCGGATTGCAGTCCGAATTGGCTCCTCTGGAGGATAGAGGGCAGATCAGGCTGAACGTCGCAGGTCCTGAAGGAGCGACTTTCGAATATATGGACAAATATCTGGATGAAATGACCACCTTTCTATCCGATAATTTGCCCGTCGAATCCGTTACCAGTGTCACCTCCCCCGGATTTGGTACAGCAAGTGTCAATTCAGGATTTATTCGCCTCACCTTGGTTGGGGTGGATGATAGAGACCAGTCGCAGCAGGAAATTTTCGATGAGTTAACGCCGGAATTACGGAAATTTACTGGTGCCCGGGCATTTGCTTCTCAGCAGCAAACCATTGGTAGTGGCCGTGGTGGCGGACTGCCGGTACAGTATGTCATTCAGGCACCTACGCTAGACAAACTTAAGGAGGTATTGCCGGAATTCATGCGAAGGGCAAATATTGACCCCACGTTTCAGGTAGTCGATCTCAATCTAAAATTTAATAAGCCTGAAATCAGTATCAATATCAACCGCGAAAAAGCGCGCTCGTTGGGCATCTCAGTCCTGGATATCGCCAGAACACTGCAACTTGGCCTCAGTGGGCAGCGGTTCGAGTATTTCATTATGAATGGCAAACAGTATGATATCATTGGGCAGGTTAAGAGAGACGACCGAAACGACCCCCGGGACGTGCGGTCTTTATATGTAAAAAGCTCGAATGGTGAGCTGGTTCAGATGGATAACCTCGTTACGCTGAAGGAATCCAGTACGCCTCCTCAGCTATATCGCTTCAACCGTTATATCTCTGCTACCATCTCTGCGGGCCTGACCCCCGGCAATACGATTGGCGATGGTATTGAAGCGATGGATATTATTGCCGAGGATGTGCTGGACGACACCTATGCTACGACCCTGGCTGGGACTTCCCGCGATTATGAGGAAAGTGCGTCGAGTTTAATTTTTGCTTTTGGTTTTGCTATTGTTTTAATCTACCTGGTATTGTCTGCTCAATTTGAAAGTTTTAGAGATCCATTTATCATTTTATTTACCGTGCCTTTGGCTGTTGCAGGTGCTTTTCTTTCACTTTGGTATTTTAACGAAACCCTCAATATCTTTAGTCAAATCGGTATCATTATGCTGATAGGGCTGGTGACTAAAAACGGGATTTTAATTGTAGAATTTGCCAACCAGAGGCGAGGACAGGGCCTCAGTATTAAAGAGGCAATCACTGAAGCAGCAGGATCCCGGTTCAGACCTATCCTGATGACGAGCTTATCGACCATCTTAGGTATACTACCTATTGCACTGGCGCTCGGTGCAGGCTCTGAAAGCCGGGTTTCTATGGGTATAGCAGTTATCGGTGGCCTTATTTTTGCAACCGTACTGACATTATTCGTCATACCTGCCATTTATACCTATTTCTCAGCCACTGAAAAGAGAGTCGTCAAAAATTAAATCAGTTATTATTGTCTATGTTCAAGCTTTTTGTCAAGTGCTCTCTTTTATTTCTGCTGTCGTGTGCCGTGTCAAAAGCCTATGCGCAGGATATACTTACCCTTGAAGAAGCCGTACAGATAGGCTTACAGCATAATTTTTCTATCCGGATCGCCCAAAATGACCTTCAGATTTCGAGAAACGATGTAACGCTAGGGAATGCAGGCTTTCTGCCACAACTTGCTGCGGTAGCAAGCAGGGATTATACCATTCAGGATACAGAGCGGCAATTTATTGAAAGGCCCCGTCAAGACATTGATAATGCCCGCTCTAATGTGACGGCAGCATCTTTAGATTTAAACTGGACTATATTTGATGTTA
>LXQK01000204.1:1688-11439 GCA_001683905.1 Marivirga sp. ANT-B6 | reverse complement strand
AGCAGAGAATCTTTTTATGCGGTATGGTATCAAGAGCATTACCATGGATGATATTGCAAAGCATATGTCTATTTCTAAAAAGACGATCTATCAGTCTTTTAAAGATAAAAATGAGCTGGTATGTTTAGTGACCAAGGAACATTTCAAGCGTGAACGAATTGAAATTCTATCCATCATCAAGAATGCTAAAAATTCGATCGAGATCATACTGGAAATTTCACGGTGTCTAAAGAGCCATATATCGGGTATGAATCCTTCGATTCTTTATGATTTACAGAAATACCATCACATGGCGTGGGAAGAATATGAAAAATTTAAAAATGAAACGGTTACAAGCTCTTTAGAGGAAACCCTAAGAATGGGAATTGAGGAAGGAAATTTCAGGGAGGATATCAATCCTGAATTATTGGCTATTTTAAGGACAGAACACGTACAAATGGCCTTTAATCATCAAATATTTCCTAACAACAAGTTTAATTTTATGGAGGTGCAGGAACAATTTCTAGGTCTTTTTATCCATGGTATTTTATCACAAAAAGGCAGGAAACTATTTGAAAGATATTTAAACGAAATCAATATTAATAACAACAGCAGCAACCAATGAATTTTCAATCAGCCTTAAAAACCAGCTTTTTATATGTGTTATCACTGATAGCATATACAGCCCTTGGCCAGGGGCAGGAAGATATACCTGTCTACTCTTTAGAACAATGCATTGAATTCGCCTTGGCAAATAATCAGGATATTAAGAATGCCAGCCTGGAAGAAGCGCTGGCCAAAGCCCAGGTAGGACAAACTATTTCTGAAGGCTTGCCACAGATCACAGGATCGGCGGAAATTTCAAATAATGTGATTATCCCGGTATCTTTTTTACCTGCATTTTTCTTCGATTCAAGTATTCCTCCCGACGATGGAAGATTTGTGCCAGTTGAATTCAGTCAAAAATATGCTGGTGCCGCAGGTGTATCCTTAAATCAGCTTATTTTCGATGGTTCATACTTTGTAGGTTTACAGGCAGCGAAGACGTATAAGGAGCTGTCTGCCAAAGCGCATATTAAAACAAAAATTGACGTGGTTGAGGCTGTTACAAAAGCGTACTATACTGCTTTAATTAATAAAGAAAGAACGACTTTACTCGATCAGAATTTTGCGAGGTTAGATTCGCTTTTGCGAGAAACAACCGTCATGTTTGATAACGGATTTGCCGAAAAAATTGACGTTGATAGAATAAAGGTACAGTTTAATAACCTGAAAGTAGAAAGATCTAAAATAGAACGTCTATTGGAAACAAGTTATCTCTTGCTCAAATACCAGATGGGGATGGACGTGTATACACCGATAGCTTTGGCTGATCAAATAGCGGACATCACGCTGGAGGTATCTCCTCAAGATGAAGGAGAATTTGATTATTCTGATCGAATAGAATATAGTCAGATGGAGACCAATAGAAAATTGGCTGCCTTAGATTTAAAAAATAACAAGGTTCAGTATCTGCCTAAAATATCAGCATTTGCTGGAATAGGAGCAAATATGAGCACAAACTTTTCGGATGAAATATTCGATTTCAAAGATAGATGGTTTGAAAATGCTGCAATAGGCGCGAGATTAACCCTCCCTATTTTTGATGGCTTGTTAAAGAGCTACAAGATACAAAGTAACAGAGTACAGATTCAGCAAATTGAAAATCAGTTTGTAAGGATAAAGAATTCGATAGAATTAGAGAAGTCTACAGCGAAAATCAATTTGATGAATAGTCTGGAAACATTGGAAGCACAGGAAGAGACCTTGGAATTGGCAGCGGAAGTTTTTCGGATTACAAAAATTAAATATCAGGAAGGCGTAGGGTCGAACCTTGAAGTACTTGATGCCGAGACATCCTTTAAGGAGGCAGAAACGAATTACTACGGTGCGCTCTACGATGCTCTTATTTCTAAAGTGGAGCTAGACAAAGCTCTGGGTATATTATACCGATAAAGACCAAAGGCTACGAGTAAAGACAAGGTTAAAATTGATTATAATTTAAATAGAAGTACACAAACAATCATTAAGATATGAAAAGGTCAGTTCAAAAATTATGTGTGGGTATACTCGTGTTTGCTGCTGCGTGTTCTCCTCAGGATGACGTTGATAAAAAGAAGGAAAAGCTAAAGGAATTAAAGGCTGAGGCTCAGGAAATTAAGTTGAAGATCAATGCGCTTGAAGAAGAAATTATTGGCGAAGATTCTGTATTTGCCAGTGAGCAGGACAAGTCGACCCTGGTTTCTACTTTGCCTTTGGAAAAGAAGACCTTTGTTCATCATATTGAGGTGAGAGGTAGTGTAGAATCGAAAAAGAATATCCGCATCAGTGCAGAAACCAGTGGGGCGGTTTTAGGCATTAATGTTCAGGAAGGAGACTATGTTAAAAAAGGAACTGTATTGCTCCGGATAGAGGCTGAAACCATGCGCAATAATATTGCTGAGCTAAGGACCTCTTTGGAACTTGCCACAACAATTTACGAGAAACAAGCTAATCTTTGGGCGCAGAAGATTGGCACGGAAGTGCAGTATCTGCAGGCAAAAAATAACAAAGAATCGCTTGAAAGAAGTTTGACTACCGTGCAGTCGCAGCTTGCAAAGGCTGTGGTAAGAGCACCTTTTAGTGGATTTGTCGATCAGCTAGACGTAAGGGTAGGAGAGATGGTGATGCCCGGAACACCATTATTGGGTATAGTAAGCATGGATGAAATGTATGTGACCGCTGATATTGCAGAAAATTATATTGGCAAAATTGAGCAGGGCGATTCTATCACAATCAGTTTTCCTACCTTGGGCAAAGAAGTCCGTACGCGCGTGTCGTCACTAGGTAGGGTAATAAACCCTCAAAATCGTACCTTTTCGCTAGAGACAAGGTTGCCTAAAAATACGGATTACCTTAAGCCAAACCAGGTCGCCATTCTCAAATTGAAGGATTATGAGAAAGAAAATGCCATTGTGGTGCCTACAAACCTTGTTCAGAGCGACAGTAAAGGAGATTTTGTATATTTATACAAGACGACTAATGGTAAGGCCACTGCAGAAAAAGTAATGATCGAGCGGGGTGTGACTTATGAAAATGAAACCGAAGTGCTTTCAGGTTTAACAGGTAACGAGGTTATAATTGACAAAGGATTTAGAGATGTTTCGGATGGAGTTTTAGTAAAAGAAAGTACTTCAAGTGCAATTTCAAGGAGATAATATGGAAAATAATAAGCCTATTAAGCCAATAGAAAAGCAGTTTGGATTAACCAGCCTTTCTATCAATAATAAAACGACGGTGTATGTGCTTACACTCATTATCGTTTTTTTAGGAATATCGTCATATATCAACTTACCCAAGGAAAACTTTCCTGAGGTGGAGCAGCCTACCATCTATATTGGCACGCTTCATCCGGGAAACTCCCCTGCAGATATGGAGAATTTGATTACCAGGCCTATTGAAAAGGAAATCAATACCATTGCGTCGGTTGATAATATCAGATCTACTTCTGTGCAGGACTATTCTACAATTATCGTGGAATTTACCACAGATACGGATGTTACGGAGGCTTTGCAGAAAGTTAAAGATGCTGTAGATAAAGCCAAGTCAGAACTTCCCTCCGACCTGCGAGAGGAGCCAGACGTGTTCGAGCTTAACTTTTCGGAGTTTCCTATCCTTAACATCAATTTATCGGGAGATTATAATGTAGAAACCTTAAAGGAATATGCTGAGTACCTGGAGGAAGAGATTGAAAGATTTCCTGAAATTTCTAAAGCCGAAGTTCGAGGTGTAGACGAGAGAGAAGTTAAAATCAATGTTAATCCTTATGAGATGGAGGCCAGGGATATCAGTTTTACTGATATTGAGAATGCCATTACGGCAGAAAATGTCACCATTTCGGGCGGTAATCTGCTGACTTCAGGGTCACGAAGAGCCATTAGGATTGTGGGGGAGTTTGAAAATCCGTCACAAATTGAGAATGTAATTGTAAAAAATGAAGATCAGAATATCGTCTACCTTCGCGACATTGCGACGGTAGAATTTGACTACAAAGAAAAGGAAAGTTATGCCCGCTTGAATAAGGAGTCGATTGTCATGGTGGACGTAGTGAAAAGGAGTGGGGCAAATCTTTTAAATGCCACTGACAAAATTTTTGCCATGCTCGCCAAAGCCAAAGCCAATGTCTTTCCCGATGACTTAAAGGTTACCGTTACGAATGACCAGTCGAAGCAGACCCGTGAGCAGGTTTCCAGTCTGGAGAATAATATCATTTCAGGCGTAATCCTTGTCGTACTCGTCTTGCTATTTTTCCTGGGTACACGCAACGCCTTGTTCGTTGGGATGGCTATTCCATTATCGATGTTTCTTGCCTTTTTGATATTAGGTGCTTTAGGCATCACGATCAACATGATGGTGTTATTCTCTCTGATCATGGCGCTGGGGATGTTGGTGGATAATGGTATTGTGGTCGTAGAGAATGTATACCGATTGATGGAAGAAGGATATTCTGCTATGGAAGCAACCCGCAAAGGGGTAGGCGAAGTGGCCTTTCCTATTATTTCTTCTACAGCAACTACATTGGCTGCGTTTCTTCCACTTGCCTTCTGGCCTGGTCTTATGGGAGCTTTCATGAAATACTTACCCATTACCTTAATTATCACGTTAGGGTCATCATTGTTTGTTGCGCTGGTGATCAATCCCGTATTTATTGCGAGCTTTATGAAGCTCGACGAAAAAGGGAAAGTGAATAGCAAACGCGTCTTTTTGATATCGGGAGTGTTGACATTTCTGGGGGTAATCCTTTTGATTTTCAAAGTATTAACCTTCGGAAACCTTTTGATTCTTTCTGCCCTGTTACTGTTATTAAACGTTTTTGTACTCATGCCTACCTCCATCAAGTTTCAGGAAAGTTTCCTGCCATGGCTGGAGGGGAAGTATGAGAGATTACTTGCTTTTGCGCTAAGAAAAAGCAACCCTTTCATATTTTTTGGTGGTACAGTGTTGCTATTGATGTTCTCTATAGGCATGTTGTATCTGTTTGCACCCAATGTTCTTTTCTTTCCGATCAATGAGCCTAAATATGCCAATGTATTCATAGAGTTTCCGGTGGGAACAGACATTGAACAAACCAATCAGTTTACGAAGGAGGTAGAACAAAAAGTTGAGACGATCATCAATCCCTATTCCGAAATTGTTGAATCTGTTATAACGACCGTAGGGCAGGGAACTTCAGATCCTGGCGACCCCACAGCTGTAGGTGGGGCTCAGACACCACATAAAGCACGAATAACGGTTAATTTCATAGAAAATAAAGACCGTGGTAAGCTTAAAACAAGTGATATACTTGAAGAAATCCGGAATGGAATCAGGGGGTATCCTGGTGTAACTGTTACGGTTGACAAAGATGCAGCAGGACCGCCGACAGGAAAACCTATCAATATTGAGATTTCTGGTGACGATTATCAAACGCTAATCAGCCTGACCGAAAGGGTTAAGAACTTTATCAATGAGTCGGATATAGATGGTATTGAAAAGCTAAAAACTGACCTGGAAACGGGTAATCCAGAATTGATCATCAATATAGACAGGGAGAAGGCCAGGAGGTTTGGTTTATCTACTTATTCTATTGCTACAGAAATTAGAACCGCCCTTTTTGGAAAGGAGATCTCGAAGTTCAAGCAAGGGGAAGATGATTACGAGATTCAGCTAAGGCTGGAAGATCGTTTCAGATATGATGTAGATGCCTTGATGAATAAAAGTATTACCTACAGAAACCAGTCAACCGGTAAGATTCACCAGGTACCGATTGCTTCTGTCGCCAAAGCTGAATACAGCTCCACTTTTGGATCAATCAAACGGAAAAATTTGAATCGGGTGGTAACGATCAGTTCCAATGTGCTGGGGGGGTATAATGCCACTAAAATAAATGATGAAATTAAAATACTTCTGGCAGACTTTACGATACCACCAGGATATGAAGTAAAGTTTACAGGGGAGCAGGAAAAGCAACAGGAAGAAATGGCGTTTTTGAGCCAGGCACTAATGCTTGCTGTATTTCTGATTTTTCTGATCATTGTATCCCAGTTCAACAAACTATCTGCGCCTTTTATCATCATGACTTCCGTCTTGTTTAGTACAATAGGCGTATTTTTAGGACTTATCGTATTTCAAATGGATTTCATCGTTATTATGACGATGATTGGTATTATTTCGTTGGCGGGCATAGTCGTCAATAATGCCATTGTATTGATCGATTTTATTGAGCTTAAGAAGGAAGAAAGGAAGGTTACCTTAAGAGAAGGAGAAAAACTAACGGCAACGATGGTGAGAGAAGCTATTATAGAGGCTGGAAAAACGAGGCTTAGGCCGGTATTGTTGACAGCCATTACTACAGTGCTGGGTTTGATACCCCTTGCTGTAGGTATAAACTTTGATTTTATCAAGTTCTTTTCATCTTATGACCCTGACTTCTATGTGGGCGGAGATAACGTGATATTTTGGGGGCCAATTTCCTGGACGATTATCTTTGGTTTGACCTTCGCTACTGTGATTACGTTGGTTATCGTTCCGGTGATGTATCTTATTGCTAATAAGATCAATGCAAGGTTTAATATTGGAAGATAATGCAACTTTTAGCAGGAGGTTTTTTGTTTAAAATTAATCGATAAGGTTATTGATAGAAAACAGACTTCCGGAGATCTAATGATCACACCGGAGGTCTTTTTTTTGATAATACCGTAGGTAAAATTCAAAGGTGGTGTAAATCGAAAGTAGTATTTAAATACCTCATTAAAAATAACGCAGATAACCTGTTTTTAATTAAGATGAATAAAATTGCCATTATTTTAGTGTTTGTTGTGATCTATTTCTTGATAGATTATTATGTTTATCAGGGAATAAAGACGCTGTTTGAAGGGTCTTCTAACCTGGCAAAGCAAATTTTCTTTTACGTTTATTGGGGGATTTTCACCCTTACACTTGCTGGTTTTTTGATTTATAATTTTGCGAATTCTGACCAATTTAGCTGGACACTCCGGGTATTTATGATGGTCGGCGTATTCGTCAACCTGATTTCTAAACTGGTGATCTGTGTTTTCTTATTTTTGGATGATATTATCCGATTCTTTCAATGGGTTTTCAATAAAATTTCATCGGACAGCCCTGATATGGCAAATCCTGAACAGACCGGCCAAGGCATCTCCAGATCAGACTTCTTGGTGAAAACGGCCGTGGTGGCGGGTAGTATTCCCTTTATTGCTACCAGTTATGGTATTATCTCGGGCGCGCATGATTATAGAATAAGAAGGCAGCAGGTCATTTTACCTAACCTTCCCAAGTCTTTTGATGGCATCAAACTAGCACAGATTTCAGATATTCATAGTGGAAGCTTTTTTAATAAAAAGGCGGTGCGTGGCGGGGTAGAGATGTTGTTGAAAGAGAAGCCGGACATGGTATTTTTTACGGGAGATCTGGTAAATAATAAGGCGGAGGAACTCAACGACTATGTCGATATTTTTTCTAAAGTAAAGGCGCCGCTGGGCGTTTATTCGACGCTGGGAAACCACGATTATGGCGACTACGTCAACTGGGAATCTGTAGAAGCAAAAAGGAAAAATTTACAGAAACTTATCCGGGGGCATAAGCAAATGGGCTGGGATATTCTGATGAACGAAAATAGAAGTATTACTCAAAATGGTGACAAAATTGCCATTTTAGGGGTCGAAAACTGGGGTGCGAGGGGTTTTACGCAGCAAGGTGATTTGGGTAAAGCTTACAAAGGCTCAGAGGATGCCGCCGTAAAATTACTGCTTTCTCATGATCCGAGCCATTGGGAGGCAAAGGTACGGCCAGATTTTAGGGATATAGATATTAGTTTTGCAGGGCACACGCATGGCTTCCAATTTGGTGTTGAAATTGGCGACTGGAAATGGAGCCCGGCGCAGTACATGTACAAGCAATGGGCAGGGCTTTATCAACAAGAAAATCAATATTTATATGTAAACAGAGGCTATGGTTTTCTTGCCTTTCCCGGAAGAATAGGGATGCCTCCCGAAATTACAATTATGGAACTGAAAAGCGCCTGATCTTTTGGAAAAAGTGTGGCTTAAGCATCGCTGTTTTTAAAAGGATCGGTGGCTAGCTTATAGCACCTGTCATGTTGATTTCCTTGATGATCTTTTAGCCAGCTGTTTGTGATTTGTAATCTCGAAGTTGAACCCGAGTGTTCTAAATGCAAAGCAGATCAGGGCTACTGTGATTACCAAATGGCTGAGAATGTACAACCTGAGAGAAGTTCAATACCTGGCAGGGCATCGCTACTTCAGCATTACGGAAAGTTATTTACAGAACGATATGGAAGGCTTAAAAGAAGAAGTCCTGCAGTTCCACCCGTGAGGTGAATCAATTGGAAAAATAAATCGTTACTTTTATGATAACAATGAAAACAATAGACATCAAAACGGAACTGAAGAGCCTGATTGACCAGGAGACAGACCTAAGCTTACTAGAGACAGTAAAAGCTTTGTTTAAACAAAGAGACTTTGACCCTTCCATTGAAAAAGAAATGATATCCAGGGCACTTGAATCTGAGCAAGATATCAAAGAAGGAAAAGTCTACACAATAGACGAAGCAGAGTCTGAGCTCAACAAGCGATTAGGTTTATGAAGGTTGTTCTTACTGACCAATCTTTAAAACGCTTGGAGAACTCACTTCAATTTTATCTTGAAAAGCTCCAAAATCCCCAAAACCCAGATTATTAAAGTTAAGAATAAACTAATGGGAAGAGCCAAAACTCTGTCAAAAAGTCCTCACAAAGGCCAATATGAACCTTACCTGAGCAAACTAAAGCAAGGACACAGAAGATTGGTCGAAGGAAATTTTAAGATCGTTTATCGAGTCGAAGGTAATACCATTTATATAGTAGATTTTTTCGATAGCCGCGATGATCACAATAAAATGAAAGGTTAATCCACAACACAATCCAAAGGCTGTTCCAAAAACCTCACTTGGAGAACCACACATATATAATACCAATGCTCTGAAGTATAAAAATAGTTCCGAAGAAAAATGAAACTACCTGGGATATTTTTAACTCTATTAATATCAATTAATCTAATTATCAATGTATTAGAGTGGTTATTCGGAGGGTTGGTTTTAATTTCATTCGCTCTTTTACAAATTAATGTACCAGTATTTATTGTGCCAGTATTTATTTTGTCTCTTATTATCTATATTTCTAAGGTCTTATTTAAAAAAAGGTTAATGTATTTACTACCCCTATATATAAAATAGTCCCGCTGTTCGTGATTTGTAATCTCGAACCGTTATCATAGGATTTATAATCCGCCGTTTTATAGGGGAAGTTAAAGCCACTGTGAGAGATCGGTGGCTCTTTTCATATATAGACTTCGAGCAGTTTTTGTATCTCCTTATCCGAGATGGAATCTTTTTCGCCTTTGCTGTAGATAGAGAGCAAGAGGGCTGTTTCATCGTCTAGCTGAGCGTAGGTGATCACCCTAGCCCCACCAGACTTGCTTTTTCCTTTATAAGAAACAGCCAGGCGAACTTTATAAACATCATTGCCAAGAGGTGTGCCGAGGGTTGGGGCTTCAGAAAGTTCCTGTCCTAGTACTTCGAGTTCAGTTTTGAGGGATCGGTATTTTTTAGTCAGTCGTTTAGCTTCTTTTTTGAAGTTGTCAGAAGCGACAATCTTAAAGCTCACCCAGGAAATCGTTGAGTGGAGTACCTTTCATT
>LXQK01000204.1:0-1546 GCA_001683905.1 Marivirga sp. ANT-B6 | reverse complement strand
AAACAGCAACTCACCCTAGCAAAGGTGCTCGACCACTATAATCTAACCCGACAAGCATTATGGTTAAACTGTCCGTTCCACGATGACAAGACCTCGAACCAGGTGTACTACAAAACACAAACCTGTTATTGCTTCAGCACCAACTGCCCCCTCACTGGCGCAAGCGTCCGCTTGTGCTTGTGCCAATTACCGTTTAATCAATAAAACAAATATCTAGCAACCCTTTACTTCCGGCATAAGCAATTGCACTGCTGTATTTCCAATATTCCGGCTCAATAACAAAACCCGATACAACCGGATTCATATGAAGATACTCCAGCTTTTGATCCAAAATTGAATTAGTATTTAGCTCTATTGGTTTATTGTGTTGCTGCCAAAGCTGCCAATAACTATTGTTGCCGTTCTTTTTTCCTGCTCGCTCCATCATCCAAGAAATCCATTCTCTTCTACTTTCTCCCGGTAGCTTGCCGATTTCTTCTTTTAAGTTTCTTGAAGTAAAACTTTTAAAGTCTCTTAATATCTTAATATATCCTGCATAGGCTTATCCGTTGTGCCTATTATCAAATGTATATGACTCGGCATAATGCACCAGGCATAAATCTCAAGACCTTTTTGTTGCTGGCAATGCCTTAAGCTTGACAATATGATCCGGCATATGATGGCCTTACAAATAGATCAATCCAATAGACAGTGGCAAAACTTACAAAATACAGCTTTGACTGATCTCTAAATTTGTACTTCCTACTCATATTGATTTTTTAATATCCAAGCCCAATATAAAATAATTAGAATTAGATGTTCGATGTGGTTCAGGATAATAGACTTTTATGAACCTGAATTGTATTTAGCACAAGCGGACGCTTGCGCTAGTTGGGGGAGCCACAGACCATGGTGTAGAAGCTCAAATCCGCAGCTTTTAGAGAGTTTTAAAAGGTAACATACACTTTCCTTATTTAAACCTGTACATCATCTGAAGTTTTATATCAGACTTTACGTTACCGGCAATTTCCTCCAGACCTGAACTGATCGATGCGGTATGCCTATAGCTGGTTCGGGCAAACCTGACCCAACACCGTAATTTATCGGAAGCCCTATATTGTACCACCAGATAATTGCGCAAACCTATTCCCTGATAAGCAGGTATGGAGAAAGCGTAAAGTACGTCTTTTTCAAAAACAAATTGCCTGTTTTCATAATCATCAGTATCGAAAAGAGCCACTCTTCCGCTCAAGTTCCACTTTTCTAATGTCACATTGACATCTTGTACCAAGGCTATTCCCCCTGTTTTGATCCCATTGATTGTGTAAGTACTGAATTGCAACCTGGATTTTATTTGCCACCGATCATTGATGTGATGGTCCGCGTTTAAAATGTAATTTGTCTTTGTGCCTGCCGAGACAAGATTCGTATGGCTGTCGAAGGCTGCCGTATTGATATCTTTTACCTGTGTTCTGAAAAGTGCATAAAAATTGGTTGTTTTTCGGAGCTGGTAGTTCGCCCGAGCCATGTATTCATAACCTGCAGACGGCGCATCTACCCTGAATTT
>LXQK01000203.1:24517-32774 GCA_001683905.1 Marivirga sp. ANT-B6 | reverse complement strand
TAATAATATTATATTTTTACGTTAGAACCTCTATAAAAAACAACTTTAACTTTTTAAAATATGAACGAAGGACCGCAAGATAAGAAGGATAAAAAAAATAACAGGAATATTTTAATCATAGCCTTCTTAGCCATTTTGTTAATCATTAATGGTGTTAAATTTTACATTGATTATCAAAAAGATCAGGAGCAAGAGGCTGAAATAACGAGTAAAAATGTGGAGCTGGAAGAAACAATGAACAAGCTCGAGTCTATTAGCAATGAACTGGACCTTAAAATAGAAGAAATAAAGAAGCTCGGTGGGGATGTTGAAGAACTTCGTAAAGTAAAAGAAGAGCTTGAAATCGAGAAGGAACAATTGAGAAAATCCTCTAATGCACAAATTGCCAACTTCCGAACGAAACTTGCGGGGTATGAGTCGTTATTGAAAAAACAAGATGTGGAAATAGCTAGGTTACGCCTGGTAAACGAAGAGTTGCTTACTGAAAATACGGGCCTGAAGACACAAACCAATTTATTGAGCGATTCGATTTCTGCAATAAGCCAAACCAGAAACCAGTTAGCACAAAAGGTACAGGTTGCATCGCAACTCAAGGCTGAGAACATTAAAATCAGTGCATTAAATGCGCGAGGTAAAGAAAGAGAAGGAGAATTTAGAAACCGCCAGATCGAAAAATTAAAGGTCGATTTTAACCTGGCGGAAAATAAAGTTGCTCCGATCGAGGGAAAAGACATCAAGATAAGAGTAATCGATCCTGAGGGAAACGTACTTTTTGATGTGGCCACTGGTTCTGGAACATTTATGCATAATGGAAAAGAGAATTTCTATACTGCCAACCAGGAGATACTTTTTGATAATACAAGACAGCAACTCAGCTTTTTGTACGAAAAAGGTAGTGATTATGTCAAAGGCAAGCATATGGTAGAAATATTTGCAGACGATTACATGATTGGTACACAAACATTTACCGTGAAATAAAAGGTAGATAAAGATAGAAAAAAAGAGGCTGCCTTCATTCGGCAGCCTCTTTTTTTTATCCTTAGTGATTGTAGCTACAAATATCAGACTACCATAGGCATAGTCACACCTTTCATCAGGCTCTAAAAAATGATATCGTCCCAAACCTATTGGATTTTAGTAAACATTATCGTACTTTTGCAGGCTATAAAGTTTAAAAACAAAAATAACTATTACTACGATTTTTATGGAATTAAAAAATTATGAGACGGTATTCATTTTAACTCCCGTTTTGTCTGATGTTCAGATGAAGGATACTGTCGAAAAGTTCAAAAAAACCCTCACTGACAACGATGCAGAAATTGTCAATGAAGAAAACTGGGGACTTAAGAAATTAGCTTATCCTATCCAGCACAAATCTACTGGATTCTACAACCTGTTCGAATTTAAAGCAAGCCCTGACACCATCGCTACTTTAGAGGTAGAGTACAAAAGGGACGAGAAAATCTTACGTTTTATTACTACCGTGTTAGACAAGCACGCGTTGGAATACAACATCAAAAGAAGAAAAGGTGAATTTAACAAGAAACCAGAAGTTAAGGAGGAACAGAAATAATGACATTAGTAAACGAACCAGTCAATAGGAACGACAATAAGAAGAAGTATTGCCGATTTAAGAAGAACGGTATTAAATATATAGATTATAAAGATGCCAACTTTTTATTAAAGTTTGTAAATGAACAAGGTAAGATTTTGCCACGAAGACTGACAGGTACAAGTCTGAAGTTTCAGAAGAAAGTAGCGCAGGCTGTGAAAAGAGCAAGACATTTGGCTTTGCTTCCTTACGTTACCGATTCATTAAAATAAACCTAGTTAAATACGAACTACAATGGAAGTAATATTAAAAGAAGACATAAAAGGACTAGGGTATAAAAATGACCTGGTGCAGGTAAAGCCAGGATATGGTAGAAACTACCTTATCCCTCAAGGTTTTGCCCTGATAGCCAACAGCTCCAATAAGAAAGTGCAGGCTGAAAATGCCAAGCAAGTAGCCCATAAAGCCGAAAAACTGAAGCAGGATGCACAGGATCTTGCTGATTCTATCGGAGATGAAGTATTAGATATCGCGGCAAAAGTAGGCGAAAGCGGAAAAATATTTGGCGCTATTACTACCTTACAGATTTCTGATGCCTTGAAAAGAAAAGGTATCGATGTAGACAGGAAGAAAATTTCTTTTAAGTCTGACGTAAAATCAGTAGGAGAATACGAAGCGGTGATCGACTTTCACAGGGAAGTGAAAAAAAGTATCACGTTTAGGGTGGTAGCTGAATAAGCGCTACCAATAGCATTGAAAAAGCGTTTCGAAATTTTTCGAAACGCTTTTTTGTTTTACACGTTTTTTAAACAAGCCATGTTCAGAACGCCAGTCACAATTCCGCCAGCTACCGCAGGCATAGATCTTCAAAGCCAAATCCTTACCCTTGGATCCTGCTTTTCAGACCATATAGGTGACCGTTTGATCGGCAACAAATTCAATGCCTTAAGTAATCCATTCGGCATTATTTACAATCCGAGATCTATTTTTTGGCTCCTGCAATATGCTTTAACGAGATCTGCTCCACGAGCAGATGGCTATGTAGAGAGGGATGGCGTGTTTTATCATTACGACTTTCACTCCCGCTTTTCTAACCCCAACAAAGGTGTTCTTGAAGGACAGTTAAAGCAGGCGATTGATGAAACTACTGCTTATTTACATCAGGCCGATGTTCTTCTACTCACTTTAGGAACCATATTTATCTACAAGAAAAACGCAGATGGAGCTACAGTGGCAAGTTGTCATAAAGTAGAAGCTTCAAATTTTGCCAAATACAAACTATCGTCTCCGGAAATTGTCCAGGAGTTTAAAGTAACTTATGATACCATAAAAAAGGCCAACCCTAGTATAAAAATTATCCTTACAGTAAGCCCTGTACGCCATATCAAGGATACCTTGGTACAAAACAGCCTAAGTAAAGCTACATTGGTGGTGGCTTGCCACGATATTGTGCAGCAGATGAAAGACGTAAGCTATTTCCCGAGCTTTGAGATTATGGTCGATGACCTTAGGGATTATCGCTTTTACGAAGCCGATATGCTTCACCCCAGCCATGTTGCCATCGATTACATCTGGGAAAAGTTTGGTAATACTTATTTTGATGATCGCACGATTTCGTTCTTACGAGAGTGGGCAATTATACGAAATGCAT
The DNA here is from genome assembly GCA_001683905.1 of Marivirga sp. ANT-B6. Taxonomy (GTDB): domain Bacteria; phylum Bacteroidota; class Bacteroidia; order Cytophagales; family Cyclobacteriaceae; genus ANT-B6. The sequence goes on along the minus strand of LXQK01000203.1, from coordinate 29,571 downwards.
TGGCGCATCGCCCCTTCCACCCTGCTGCACCAGCCCACCAACAGTTTTTGCTTAAAACAATTCAAAGATTGAATGATTTAAAAATAAAGGTAGACGTAGAAAAGGAAATTCAATTTTTAAAAGCACAACTTGTATGAGCAACAAAAAAGTAAACCAGCTGATCCATGAAACCAGCCCATACCTTTTACAACATGCCTATAATCCGGTGAACTGGTATCCATGGGGGACGGAGGCTCTGGATAAGGCTGTTGATGAGGATAAGGCTATCGTTGTGAGCGTCGGCTATTCTGCTTGCCACTGGTGCCATGTCATGGAGCGGGAGACTTTTGAAAAGGAAGCAATCGCCGAAATCATGAATAAGCATTATATCTGCATAAAGGTAGACCGTGAGGAACGACCTGATGTAGACCAGATCTATATGGACGCGTTGCATGCCATGGGGTTGCAAGGCGGATGGCCCATGCATGTATTCTTAACGCCGGATCAAAAACCATTTTATGGAGGCACCTATTTTCCGCCTGAAGCATGGATTCATTTGCTGAAAAATATAGCAGTAGCATTTCAGTCGAACAGAAAGGAGCTTGAGGAATCAGCGGAGAATTTTGCCGAAAGCCTCAACCAAAGCGAGGCGATAAAATACGGGCTGCTCGACCACCAGGAAACTTTTGATGCCAAGGATTTGGATACGATGTATCAGAAGCTGATGCACCGCTTCGACAAGACGAAGGGCGGCATGATGAAGGCGCCAAAATTCCCAATGCCCTGCATATGGATGTTTTTGATCCGATATCATCACCTTACCGGGAAAGTAGGCGCTTTGGACCAGGTGGTGCTGACGATGGAGCAGATGGCGCGCGGCGGCATCTATGATCAGATTGGTGGGGGATTTGCCCGCTACGCTGTAGATAGCGAGTGGTTCGCGCCGCATTTCGAAAAAATGCTTTACGATAACGGCCAGTTGGTGAGCTTATATGCTGAAGCCTACCGCCTGACAAAAAGCGAACTCTTTAAAAAAATCGTTGTCGACACGGTAGCGTGGGTGAAACGAGAGATGTGTAGCCCTGATGGCGGCTTTTATGCTGCCCTTGATGCCGATAGCGAGGGAAAAGAAGGCAAGTTTTATGTATGGACAGCCGATGAATTGAGAGATATATTAGCCACCGAAGCTGAGCTATTCATGGACTATTACGGTGTGTCTGAAAATGGAAACTGGGAAGATGGAAATAATATTTTAAAAGTAGCAGAGGATGAAATGTCGTTTGCTAAAAGGCATCAACTGAATCCCGACACACTACACGCGCTACTCCACGAGAATAGACTGAAGCTGTTGGCAAAAAGAGAGGAAAGGGTAAGGCCAGGACTCGACGATAAGATTCTCACCGCCTGGAACGGGTTGATGCTAAAGGGACTTTGCGATGCATATGCTGCCTTCAATGATGCTTCTTTTCTTAAAATGGCCCTGAAGAATGCCAGGTTTCTTGAAAAGCAGATGCTACAGGCCAATCATTTAAAAAGAACTTTTAAAAATGGGAAGGCGAGCCTGAACGGCTATCTCGACGACTATGCATTCGTCATTGAAGCGCTGATCACACTACATCAGGTTACCCTCGATGACCATTGGCTGGAGCTGGCAGAGCGCCTGGCAACCTATACTATTGATAGCTTTTATGATCCCGATGAAAATCTCTTCTTTTACACCGACATCAATAGTGATAAGCTGATAGCGAGGAAAAAGGAGCTTTTGGATAATGTGATACCGGCGTCAAATTCTACCATGGCCCAAAATTTATTTCTTTTGGGAATAGCTATGGATAATCCTATGTATACCGAGATAGCTTATGACATGGTCTCTAAAGTCATGCCCCTGGCCCGGGTAGAGCCGGAATATCTTGCCAACTGGGGAAAATTGCTATCCATGATGGCCAGGCCTACAGCGGAAATTGCCATTGTTGGGGCTGAATACAAGAAGGCGAGGATCGAATTGGAAAAAACATATTATCCTCATAAAATTGTGATGGGTGCTTCAAGGGAAAGTTCACTACCTTTGATGCGGGGAAAGAATATGAAAGATGGCCAAACGACAATTTTCGTGTGCTATAACAAAACTTGTAAACTACCTGTGCATACTGTGCAGGATGCTATTTCTCAACTTTTATAAACGATAATTCTTGAGCAAAATTCCGCTGCATACCGGGGCTTCCGAGGAGTTGGTTACCTTTTTTGCTGATATCATTTTACCGGTACCTATCCCGAAGCTTTTTACTTATCGGGTACCCAGGGAGATCAGCGACCAAATAAAGGTGGGGTGCAGGGTTGTGGTTCCTTTTGGTAAAAATAAGATTGTAACCGGTGTGGTGGGCAACATCCATCAAACACCGCCACAGCATTATGTAGCAAAATACATCGATGAACTCCTTGACGATGTACCGGTACTTACAGGCCACCAGTTCAAGTTATTTTTCTGGATGGCCTCCTATTATATGTGCACCATTGGAGAAGTGTTGAATATAGCCCTTCCGTCGGGGTTAAAGCTGAGTAGCGAGTCCAAGATTCAGCTGGCTCCATCCTTTAAACTTCAGGAAGATGATCCTACCTATTCTGCCGACGAACGGTTGCTATTGGCGGAACTTTCTGAAAAAGGCACGATGAATTATGCGGATGTCCAGGAGCTACTGGAAATCGGGCAATTTCACAAGGTAATCCAGTCGCTGATCCGAAAGGAAGCGATCTTTCTGTATGAAGAATTGCGTGAAAAGTTCAAGCCGAAGGTGGTAAAAAAGATACGCCTTCAAGCCCCATATGCCACAAGCCCTGCAGCGCTAGAAGCGCTCTTTAACAAACTTGAAAAGAAACCTTTACATGTAGATGCCGTGCTGAAGTACCTGCAATGTGTACCTGTCTATAAGCAACCATCGCTAAACCAGGCAGGCATTGCCACCGCACAATTGACAGACGCTGGCATTTCAGCTTCTGCACTCAACACCCTTGTAAAAAACCAGATCTTCGAAAAGTTCGATCAAATCGTCTCCAGGTTTGCCGATAACACGCCATTAGAACAGGCAGAAATCATGCTTACGCCCGAGCAAGAAGAGGCTAAAGCAAGTATAATGCATCTTTTTGCCCATAAAGAAACAGTGCTACTACAAGGCATAACGGGTAGCGGGAAAACTGAAATTTATATTGCATTAATCCAAGATGCCATCAACAATGGTGGACAGGTATTATACCTTTTGCCCGAAATAGCACTTACAACCCAAATTGTAGGCAGACTTAGCAAAGTATTTGGTGGAAACATGGGTGTCTACCATTCAAAATTCTCCGCAAATGAACGTGTAGAAGTGTGGAATGGTCTGATCAGTGGTAAGTTTGACCTCATCGTAGGTGTCCGCTCATCCATCTTGCTACCCTTCAACAATCTGGGGCTGATCATCATCGATGAGGAGCACGAGACCTCTTACAAGCAGTACGATCCGGCACCACGGTATCATGCCCGGGACGCAGGGCTCGCGCTTGCAAAGTTTCACCATGCCAAAACATTACTTGGCTCTGCAACCCCTTCAGTAGAATCCTTCTTTCACGCCCAAAGCGGTAAATACGGCCTGGTGACTTTAAACCAAAGGTATGGCAAGGCGCAACTGCCGGAAATTGTTTTGGCTGATATAAGGCAACAAAAGAAGCAGGGATTGATGAAGGGCGACTTTTCACATACCTTGCTCGAGGCTATGGTTGCAACCCTTGAGTGTAAAGAGCAGATGATTATCTTTCAAAACAGACGAGGATACGCGCCCTACCTTACCTGTGAAGAATGCGCCTGGATACCGCAATGCAACCAATGTGCGGTAAGTCTGACCTATCATATGTACAACCACGAGCTGCGCTGCCACTACTGTGGATACAAGGAGAAGGTGCCAGGCTCCTGCATAGCCTGTGGCTCTACAAAGGTAAAAACTATTGGATTTGGTACCGAAAAGCTTGAAGATGATATCAAGCTACTGCTACCTGATGTGAAGGTGCAACGCATGGACCTTGATACCACCCGCAAAAAATATAGCTACCAACAAATTATAGATGCATTTGCACAAGGTGCTATCGATGTTCTGGTAGGCACGCAAATGGTTACAAAAGGACTGGACTTCGACAAGGTAAATCTGGTAGGCATATTTGATGCTGACCGTATGATCTTTCTACCGGACTTCCGATCGCACGAGCGCACCTTCCAGATGATCACGCAGGTAAGCGGCCGCGCAGGAAGGCGGAATAAAACCGGGAAGGTAATTATACAAACTGCCAATATCATGCAGCCCATTCTCCGCCGGATCGTCAACCACGACTATGAAGGGATGTATGAGCAGGAAATCGCTGATCGTCTGCAATACAACTACCCTCCTTTTGTCAGGCTGATCAAGCTGGTCATAAAAAACAAGGCGAAAGATGCGTGCCAGGCTACAGCACAAGCCCTTACCAATATATTAAAGGAAAAATTTGGCAGCAAACGCGTACTTGGACCGCAGGAACCAATGATTTCAAAGATCAGGAACGAGTACCTGATGGAAATAATGATGAAATTTGAACGCGACAAAATTAATTTGGCGGCCGTAAAAGCTGCCCTTAGGGAAGAAATCGATGCCTTGGTGAAAGTAAAGAAATTCAAAAATTCTCGCATTATCCCTGATGTCGATCCTTATTGATTCATTTGAGTTGATGTTCATTGTCGCAATTTGTTCCTTCATGTAGTAGTTGTTAAATAATCCATTAAATTCGCACATAATTGCAACAGAATTGAAGACCTTGATGAAATTTATATGTATCACATTAGTTGTAGCCTCTGTATATTTTGCTACAGGCTGCGAAAGCTGTGATAATTGTTCGCCAGACAATATCTATCCTTATTTCAACATCAACCTGATCAATAATGACACATTAATATTGCTACAGGATAGTTTAACTAAGATTGATTTAAGGTTGAATACTGTAAAAAACCTCATTCCCCGCGAAGATGATCCCGAAAAACGCCTCGCCCTTACCGAGGAAAGCACCATATTGAGTGCACGTAA
>LXQK01000203.1:16277-24350 GCA_001683905.1 Marivirga sp. ANT-B6 | reverse complement strand
CAGATAGAAAAATGACTTTTCCCGATAGCAGTCGCAATTTTAGAATCCCGCTGGATATGGAGGCCATCACGTCCGATTACCTTTTAAAGGTTAGTTCCAGAACCATCAAATTACGTGTGGTATATACCCGTGAAGAAGTTTTTGAGAACAACTTTTATAAAGTAAGGGCTTTTATTCAAGCGGTTCGTGGGGGAGGTGTAGGTGTCGATTCTTTACAACCAATTATTAATTTGAAGCCGGCAACCAGCAAGGCGATAGTTGTCGATTCTTTACAACCAATTATTAATTTTCAGCAGGCAACCAGCAATGAGACAACGATCAGGATATACTTTTAGTGTTCGTCTTGTTGGGCTATTGACTATTTGCCTTACAAGTAATATGCTTTGGTCACAGGTTCCTCCTGCTAAGACTGATTCAACGCAGGTGGATTTAACTATTCCAGAGAGTGACACTTTAATTGTTCAGGTACCGCCTGCGCCTGCTTTAGTACAATCACTTATTAGAACGGGCTTTGAAATCGGGGTGGATTATTTGAAACTTCCCACTTTTTTCTGGGACGAGGAGACAAAGTATGAGGCAAGTTTTGGCTTTATTTTCTCCACAAGATGGATTGTTTCTATTGAGGCCGGTCATGCGGCCTATACCTCAGAAAAGGCGTACAAAAATGCACCGGATTACACCGTAGAGGGTGATTATGGCCGATTAGGATTGGATTATCGCGTGCCCATTACGCCACAGGCCAATATTTCATTGGGTGTGCGCTACGCACGTAGCGCCTTCGAAGACAGAGGTACGTTTCATATTACCAATCCGTTATTTGATGATATTCAACAAGCTGTCGTTCGGACAGGTCTGGCCGCCAGCTGGTACGAAGTTGTGATAGGGTCAGAAAGACCACTGGGTAGGCATTTTTTTTTAGGAGGAGTATTTCGATTGCGTCTGTTGAATGATTTTGAAAATTTCGAGCCTATACCGGTAAATAATATTCCGGGATTCGGCCGAACCCGCGACAACACTGTACCTGCACTAAATTTATTCATAAAGTACCGTCTGGGGTTGAATTAAAAGCTCAAAAAATCTAGTGGTCTACCACAGCATAAGATCATATACAGGATGGAGACCGTTTTTACTTGTTAACTGGACTTAAATTTGCTTATATTGCTACTTAAACCCAGTTTGAAAATGAGCAAATATTTAACATGTTCTATCATTTTTTATTTAACAATGATAGGACCCACCGCATGGTCACAAATAAAGAAAAACGAACCGATGGTTATATTAAATCATATTGCATTACACGTCAATAAGCTCGACATCAGTACCCGATTTTATGAAAATATATTACAACTGAAGCAGATACCCGAACCTTTTAAAGATGGTCTACACACTTGGTTTGCAATCGGCGGCAACGCTCAGCTTCACCTCATAGAAGGCGCTGCGGAATTAAAGATATATAACAAATACAACCATCTGTGTTTTAGTGTCGAAGATTTCGGCGACTTTGTCGCCAATCTGGAAGCACACCAAATTGACTATACCAACTGGCCAGGTGACGCAAAAACGCCCACGGTTAGGGCGGACGGCGTAAAACAGGTATACTTTAAAGATCCTGATGGCCACTGGATAGAAGTAAATGACGACCGAGCCGATTAGAACTTTCTAGTCCCCACTCTTCATAGCCAAGTGTGTGTGCCAGCGGCAATTGAGTGTTAACTGCAATTCAAAATTAATTAAGAATGAGTCCATTTTTTATTTCGACAGGTAAATCAAAATTAAATAGCCGGAAAACAGCGGTGAATCAATACCAATAAGTTGCGTTCAAAAAACTGAAAAGACTTTAGGTAAAGTTCGTAATTTTTGTCCACTATCCTTACCTTGAGGATATGAAAAGGGTAATAATCCAAGGGAGTTCCAGAAGCAATGGCAATACCTCAAAAATTGTAGACAAGCTCAAGGACTATATAATTTTTGATACTATAGAACTTCATCCAAGGGACATTCGCCAATACGATTACGCGCGCAAATACAGCGACGATGACTTTATGGTGGTGATGCGGCAACTCGTGACCTACGACCTCATTATCTTTGCTACGCCTGTTTATTGGTATGCTATGAGCGGGCTTATGAAAACTTTTTTTGATAGGATTACCGACTGCCTGAAAATAGAGAAAACAACAGGAAGAAAATTAAGGGGTAAACTGATGGCCGCCCTCAGTTGTGGATCTGATGCTATGGAAGTACCCGGTTTTTTCCAGCCGTTTGCGCTAAGCGCTGATTACCTGGGCATGAAATACGTCGGTGACCTCCATACCTGGGTTGAGGAAAACCAAGTACCCCCGGATGTCGAGGTACTGGTAAAGCAGTTTGCAGAAAAACTAAAATGAAAGATGCAGGAACCCCGAAAACCTCCTAACAATACAATGACGATGATAAGACCGTACATTTTAGCCGAAAACAATTGGAAAGATATCAAGTCATCCCGATTTGATTTAGCAGTGCTGCCCTGGGGAGCCACTGAAGCGCATAACTATCATCTTCCCTATGGCACCGACATTATCGAGGCAGATCACATTGCAGCTGCTTCCGCCAAAATAGCCTGGGAAAGTGGTTCTAAAGTGGTTGTGATGCCTACCATTCCGTTTGGCGTAAATACCGGCCAGGCGGATATCGCCTTAGACATTAACCTAAACCCAAGCACCCAACTAGCCATACTTACCGATATTGTGGAAGTACTAAACAGGCAAGGCATTAAAAAATTATTGATTTTGAACAGCCATGGTGGAAATGACTTCAAGGCCCTGCTCAGGGAGTTGGGATTAAAATTTCCTAGCATGTATTTATGTACTTGTAACTGGTTTCAGGCATTAAATAAAAAGGAATATTTCGAGCATGAGGGGGATCATGCGGATGAAATGGAGACCTCCTTGCTTTTACATCTGGCTCCGCACCTTGTGCTACCCCTATCTGAAGCCGGATCTGGCGAGGAAAAAAAGCATAAGATCAAAGAATTTAGAGAAGGGTGGGCATGGTCGGAAAGACGCTGGTCTCAGATATCGGAAGATACCGGTGTAGGAAACCCCAAAGCTGCTACAAAAGAGAAAGGTAAAAGGTATTTTGAAGATGTTACAGCCAAAGTCGCAAGCCTGATGAAAGCGCTGGCTAAAAGCGACATAAAGAATCTATATGGTGATACAGTTAAATAGGCGCTATTTATTTTGGGCAGTACTTCTTTTTGTAAGCGAAGTTTTGATAGCCGTTTATGTCCATGACCAATTGATCAGGCCTTATATTGGCGATTTTCTGGTGGTCATACTACTTTATTGTATGGTAAAGGCAGTCATCAATATACCCGTTAAAACAGCTGCAATAGGTGTTTTACTTTTTTCATATCTGATAGAAACGCTTCAGTATTTTAAATTTGTTTCCGTCATCGGGCTTGGGCACTCAAAGTTGGCAAACATTCTGATAGGCAATTACTTTGCCTGGATGGATATGGTTGCTTACACCGCCGGAATAGTCACCGTGTGGGCTGTAGAAAGTCGCAGCACCGCAAAACAGCCCCTGGAAGCCGGTCGATGGTAGGGCTATAAAACTTCTGAAGTTTCATTAATTTTACTCGATATAATATATCCTGATTGAACCGCCAATTTTTGCCTTTAGCGGGTATTTTTCAAGCCACTTGAACCTGCTATTGACGAGTCGGTCATTTTCAAAAGTAGGCTTAAAATTAAAGATGAAACATTCTTCGTCATTTTTTGCAGTGCCCACCCATGGCCCCCAATAAGCCATTTCACTAATAGCAACCCATCCTTTCACGGGAATATTTGGCGTGAGTGAATTTATCTTTGGCAATGAATACCAGCAACTTCTTCCGACCCCGAAATAATGAAGATTGATTTCGTCAATATCATTTTCCTCACTAAAGGTAGCTAATGCCAATAACCCTTGCCCCCAGTCTAGATTACTATCAATCAGGAATATACCGGGCTCCTCACCTGCGAACCCATTAAAATAGGAAATATAATGGGGAAAATTGACAACGGCAATAACCATTTGCCATACCAAAAGAGCGGATGAAAAGGCGTAGCGGTTAAAGGATCGAAATGTCGATTGTTGGAAAAGCCTATTGATACCCACGGCAGCACCTATAGCAGCCATTGGATAAATGATCAGGATATGCCGTAAGCCGATATTAATATTACTCGTCATCACAGATATCAGTACAACGAAAGGTGTGAGCATGATAAGTATCAACTCCCAATTCCAATGGCTTCTACCACCCCGAAAAATACCAATGAACCCCAAAATAAAAAATATGAGAAATGGCCATGGCGTCTTCAACAACACCGACATTGGATAATAGTACCAGAACCCCTTCGGCGAAACCTCCCCCAAAGCGTAAGAGAGATGACCAACGCCATTATGATAATACAACAATCTGATTCCGGCAACCCATTCTGGAGCAGGGACCTTTATGTTTGTTAATTTATCAGATATTTCTCCCTGTTCGATGATTGTCCTAATTATTTGCTGCTCGCCAAGTGTACCTATTGAAAATCCATAAAACGACCAAACACAAAGAAAAGCAACTATAGCAACAATAAGGCTATGACCAATCATGCTTCTCAACCAGGATAATATGCTCCTTTGATTTGCCCTTACATCAAAAAAGAAAAAAAGAAACAGGGCAGAAATAGCGATAGGCGGAAAAAAGGCAAAAACAGAATATTTTGTAAGCAGGCAGACGCCGGTGGTACCACCAAAGTATATGCTGCTTTTCCAGGATGGTTTCTTCAGCCAATGCATGAATGCAAATAGCATCAACATAAATACAGCAACAAAAGCAATATCGGTAGTGCCCAGCCCGCTATGGGCGAGTATCGGTGGCAGTGTTACATACATTCCCATAGCAAAAAAGGCTGCAACGGGGCTGCCTATTTTACGGGTCCAAAACCACACCATGCATGCTGACAATAAAAAGAAAGGCAAAATCAAAATCCGCAACCAGAATAACTGGTTCGCGATCTCTCCCTTGTCAAAGTAACTTAAATCATATGAAGCGGAGAAATAGTCGTAGATCTGAAGGTTGTCGGGCAAATTAAAATCAAGCGTATGGCCATGCAAATATGGGCCCAGCGCTACAAAGATACGCGCAAAAGGTGGGTTTTCGGGCCAGACACTATTCGAGCCTTCCTGCAACCATTCTAATCCACCGTAGAGATGATGCGGTTCATCGACTGTTAGAGATTGGTTTTTGGAACTTAGTAGGATTAGGACAACAGCTACTACGACCAGCAAGAAGCTTCCCAATAAGAATCTATAGGTGGTAGACTTTGATTGATCATCCATGCGTCCAAAAATTTCTATATGAGGTAACAGACTCGAACCCTAAGGCGAGGAATTGAATCCGGTGATGGAAGTTAAATCATAAAAACGACAAAACGACAATTTCTTAAGAGTTCATGATTTCCCACTCATCGTTTAAGATGCTGATGGAATGATGCGCGGTCATATCAAACTGGCATGGAACTACCGATATAAAATTGTTAGCAATTGCCCATTCGTCATTATCCTCTCCCTTGTCGAAGTTTACAAAATTTCCGGCCAGCCAGAAATAACGGCGACCATTCGGATCAAAACGTTGGTCAAATTCCTCCTGCCATTTTGCCCTTGCCTGCCGGCAGATCTTGATACCTTTTACTTTTTCGTTTCGTTTTGGGGGAAAATTGACGTTTAAGGCAACACCCTTTGGCAGGCTTGTTTTCAAGACCTGTTCGGCGATTTTTTTTACATAATCTCTGGTATGGTCAAAATTTGCATTCGAAGAGTAATCGCATAAAGAAAAGCCTATCGCAGGCATGCCCTCAATGGCACCTTCAATTGCCGCTGACATCGTACCGGAGTAAAGCACACTAATAGACGTATTACTGCCATGATTGATACCACTCACCACAAGGTCCGGCTTTCGATCCTTCAAAACATAATGCTTGGCTAATTTCACACAGTCGGCCGGCGTGCCGGAGCATTTGTAAGCTGTAATTCCTTCAAAGATGTCTGCCTCGGAGAGCCTGAGGGTATTGCCAATGGTGATGGCGTGCCCCATGCCCGATTGTGGACTATCCGGAGCTACAACAATGACTTCACCAATTTCAGCCATCACTTCAACCAACGTACGAATACCTCGAGCGGTGATTCCATCGTCATTAGACACTAGGATAAGTGGTTTTTTCATAAATTAATCCGGGAGGTTTCTTGAGCCGGAGAGCTCGTTATAGAAAGCAGTAATCTGAGCAAGATCTTCTCTCCTATCGTACCGCAACTTATTCTTTTTAATATACTGCTTTATATTAGATTGATGGACTTGCATCACTTCAAACAAATCCTTCTTCTTCATGGTATATTGCTTTATCTTGCTGTTTTTCTTGAGAAAATAATAGTTAAAAGCTAACCTCTGGCGGGTAAATACATTATTTCGGGTGTAATATCCCATCTGCGGCAGGTTTTCCTGCATGATATATTCCCGGCATAAAAGCGTAAGGTTTCCCTCGTAAATTACTTCAAAAAGCACGGGCGCTTCATAGTTCGTCTGTGCTGAATAAGGTAGTGCATAAAACGTGCGGTATATCTTCGCGATCTGGTCGAAAATCTCAAAAAACAGGATCTTCCTGGCACTGTAGGTCTGGATTGTATTGCCAACATTTACCTGTACAAGGTTATTTTCGAGATCATATTTAATCTCCCCCCGTACCACAATGTCTTCCAGTAGCACCACCTTTCCCTCATGCCATAGCTCGGAGGGAAAGGTTTGGGCCGAAGCTGCAAATGGTAAGCAGGTCCAAATTAAAACAATTAAGACACGTCGTATTTGATGCATAGCTGCGTTATATTTTTTTTATAAGAATATTATGACCCATCTTATCTCTTTTTGTGGTCAGATATTTTTCGTTGTATTCGTTAGGCAATATTTCTATCGGCACACTTTCTACAATTTCCAGGCCGTAACCGATCAGACCCGCTCGTTTTTTAGGATTGTTAGATATTAGTTTGATCTTCGAAACGCCCAGATCGCGCAAAATTTGCGCCCCTACCCCATAATCGCGCTCGTCCATTTTAAAGCCAAGCTCCAGGTTTGCCTGCACGGTGTCCATGCCGCTCTCCTGCAATTTATAAGCCTTCAGTTTATTGATTAAGCCGATGCCCCGGCCCTCCTGGTTCATGTATATCACAACGCCTTTGCCAGCCATTTCCACCATTTGCATAGCACTGTGCAGTTGACTGCCACAGTCGCAACGAAACGAGTGAAATATGTCGCCTGTTACGCAGGATGAATGTACCCGCACCATCACAGGCTCATCTTTCAACCACGAACCTTTAATTAACGCCAGGTGTAATTCATTTGTATTGGTCTGGCGGTATGCTATCATTTCAAAGTCGCCAAACTCGGTTGGCATCTTTACATTGATCTCCCTGCTGATCAGCGATTCCTTCTCTAGCCTATAAGCGATCAAATCCTTAATGGAAACAAGTTTTAGCTGAAACCTCTCTGCTACCAGTTTCAGGTCTTTCAGTCTGGCCATGGTGCCATCTTCATTCATAATTTCCACCAACACGCCTGCTGGCTGCAAGCCTGCAAGCCGGGCAAAATCAATGGCCGCTTCGGTATGGCCTGTCCTCCTCAACACCCCTCCCCGCTTTGCCTTTAATGGGAAGATATGGCCTGGGCGGCCGAGTTCATTTGGGTCTGTTTTAGGATTGGCCAATGCCTGGATGGTTTTAGCACGGTCGCTAGCGGAAATTCCTGTTGTACAACCATGGCCTACCAGGTCTACAGAAACCGTAAATGGTGTTTCAAAAGTAGCGGTATTGCGGCCCACCATCATCTCCAATTCGAGCTCTTCGCATCGGTCCTCAATCAGCGGAGCGCAAATCAGGCCCCTGCCATGGGTGGCCATAAAATTGATTATTTCCGGCGTTGCATGTTCTGCTGCACAGATAAAGTCTCCTTCGTTCTCCCGGTCTTCATCATCCACTACAATGATTACTTTCCCAGCTTTTATATCAGCGATGGCTTCT
>LXQK01000203.1:0-16129 GCA_001683905.1 Marivirga sp. ANT-B6 | reverse complement strand
TTAGGCTCTCGGGTTAAAGTAAGGATTTACTTTTACATATACGTAAATAATGGTATTGGTAAGTGTGTCAGTTCCTGAATTCATTTACTAACAAATTTTATGCTAAACACGTTCTTTTTAAATTTTACCGCGACAAAATCCAGATATTTCAACCAGCAGCTTTTCGATTCACGACGATTCCCAGTTGGTTGCCAAACTCGCGCTTTGATTTTTCCAGCTCCAGGTGCATCTTCAGCAGCGCGATCTGGTCATCGATGTCTTCACACTTTCTTAGCTCAGCGCTGTTGTCTTCGAGCATTTTAGAAACTTTGTAATATTTCAGGTGTAGCATATTTTTTACAATTGCCTCCTGGATATTTTCTGCTTCCTTGGGCACGTAAATCTTGTATTTTTCTTCCCACTTCAGACTCAGGGAATACCTGCTGATCATATCAATCACTTCCTTTTTAATATAATCTTTGCCATTTCTCAGGAGGTAATCGTCGTCGAGGATTACCCCCTCGGCAAGTTTTTGATGAAACATTGCCAATACTTCTGCATACACAGGTGTTATCAACGCGATATCGCCTAGCTCAGCCAGTATGCTTTCATAAAAATGCACCCCTTCTTCGTTGGTCACGCTACCATATTGCAGCAGCAGCCGAATGCATTCTTTTTCATGTATGGATATAATACTATCCGTAGAGGTTCTTTCAGCAGATTTTGATTCTTTAATGGCATCCTGGAGCAACTTATCCTCATCAACAACCCCGCTCCTGCTTTGCCCGCGACTCCTCTCCAGCAAGATCCTGTTGATCTCCGAGAGGATTAGCTGCTGGTCTATGTCCAGCTCTTCGCTGGTTTGTTTCACATAAAAAGTACGCTTAATGGCATCTGGTATTTTCGAGATACTTAAGATAATTTCCCTGATCGACTCTGCCTTTTTCGCCGGACTCAAGGCCGATTCCTTGGCAAAAAGATTAGTTTTAAAGGTGATAAAATCCTGCGTATTATTTTTTAAAAAGGTCTGAAACCCACTGTTCCCCAGCTTTCTGGCGTAGCTATCGGGATCTTCACCTTCAGGAAATACGACGGCCAGCACGTTCAAACCGCCCTCCAAAATCATATCAATACCGCGCAGCGACGCTTTTAGCCCTGCGGCGTCGCCATCAAAAAGCACGGTGATATTCTTTGTATAACGGCCGATAATCCTGATTTGCTCCTCGGTAAGGGAGGTGCCAGACGACGATACCACGTTGGCTACACCTGCCAGGTGCATCGAAATCACATCGGTATATCCTTCGACCAGGAAGCAATTATCCGTCTGCCGTATAGCAGTGCGCCCCTGGAAAATACCGTAAAGCACATTGCTCTTATGGTACACCTCCGTCTCGGGAGAGTTTACATATTTAGGTTGCTTTTTATCGGCCTTCAAAATACGGGCGCCAAAAGCGATGGCCTTGCCGGTGATATTATGAATAGGGAAAATTACCCTGCCCCTAAACCTGTCATATTTCCCTGTGATGTCTCCCGCCTGATCAGCCTTCGCAATTGTTAGGCCGGCCTTGATCAAAATTTCTTCGCTATAGCCTGCTTGCAGTGCTGCGCTGGTAAAACCGTCCCAAATGTCAAGGCTGTAACCCAGGTCAAACTCCTGAATGACCTCATCCGTAAACCCTCGTTCCTTAAAATAACTTAGCCCGATAGCCTGCCCTTCTTCGTGCTCCCATAGGATCTTTTTGTAATAATCCTTGGCATAATTAAGCGCAATGATCAGGCTGTCTTTGGCATGCTGCTGTTGTAGCGCCTCATCAGTCTGCTCCTCTTCCTTGATCTCTATGCCATATTTTTTAGCCAGATAGCCCATCGCCTCCACATAGCTGAGCCCCTCCAGGTCAATGATAAACTGGATGGCATCGCCCGCTTTACCACAGCCAAAACATTTGTAGATACCCTTGGACGGTGAAACGGAGAAGGAAGGGCTTTTTTCGTTATGAAAGGGACAGCATGCCCATAGGTTTTGACCTTTGCGCTTTAAAGTCACAAAATCAGCAACGACTTCTTCTATTTCAACCCTATTTTGTATTTGCGCTATCGTATCCTGACTTAGTATCATTGTTGTTGTAAAGCTATTCAATTTACGTCCGCCAAAAAAGAAAATGCAATGTTTACCTTTGGCTTTTTTCTTCGTTTTCTTCCTTTAACCAGCCTGAAAGATAAGCGGCCCTCAGATGCTCATCCGAAAATAAAAGAGCCGTAAAGGGAAGCCAGACAGCGTTTATTCTATTATGAGGATAACAACGAGGGCGGCACCTCTGGCTATCCGCTACAACTCCGCGCAACGCAAAGGCCCACCCGTCGCGGGGTTTCCACTCCTATCCAGGCCGCAAAAAGTTTCGAGGTCATTGGATTATCAGCGGAGAATAGTTGGAAAAGCCCGACCCACCTTTTGACGGGATGGTTAATAACAAACGCCCGATTCCTTTCCTACCACACAAATAACTACCTTTGCAGAAATATAGCATCAATGACTACCTTCGATAGTTTCAACCTTACCAAGCAACTACAACGGGCCATAGAAGATTTGGCCTTTGACAAACCTACCCCCATTCAGGAGGAGGCTTTTCCCGTCGTTCTATCTGGAAAGGATGTTGTTGGCATTGCCCAAACCGGCACGGGGAAAACGTTAGCCTATATGCTACCTGTTTTGCAACTACTAAAATTTTCGAAGCAGCCCCATCCAAGGGTATTGGTCATGGTGCCCACCCGCGAGCTTGTCATGCAGGTGGTGGAGCAGATCAAAAGCTTTACAACGTATATGAACGT
Source organism: Marivirga sp. ANT-B6 (assembly GCA_001683905.1). Taxonomy (GTDB): domain Bacteria; phylum Bacteroidota; class Bacteroidia; order Cytophagales; family Cyclobacteriaceae; genus ANT-B6. The sequence continues at coordinate 13,324 of LXQK01000203.1, read as the reverse complement.
CCGGGTACTTGGTGTATTTGGCGAATCCAATATCAATGTACAAAAGATGGCTGTGGCCGAAGGATTAGATATTTTGGTGGCAACGCCTGGCCGCCTTTACGACCTGGTGTTAAGTGGATTTTTAACCTTGAAGGATGTCAATAAGTTGGTAATTGACGAAGTAGATGTCATGCTGGACCTCGGTTTCCTTCCCCAACTAATCAATATTTTCGACCTTTTGCCATCGCGCAGACAAAATATCATGTTTTCCGCAACCCTGACGAGTGAGGTTGATGCATTAATTGACGACTTTTTTATGGCACCAACCCGGATCGCTATAGCCGTCAGTGGTACGCCGTTGGAAAATATTGCGCAGCAGGCTTATCCTGTGAAGAATTTTTATACTAAGGTAAACCTATTGGTACACCTGCTTCAAGACAAAGCATCTTTTCACAAGGTGTTGGTATTTGTTTCTGGTAAAAAGGTTGCCGATCGCCTTTTTGAGAAACTCGAAGAAACAATAGGTGCATCGGTTGGCATTATCCATTCGAATAAATCTCAGAATTTCAGGATTCGCTCGGTGCTGGAGTTTGAGTCCGGGGAGAAAAGAGTGCTAATTGCCACCGATGTAATCTCGCGAGGGTTAGACCTTGATAAAATCTCTCATGTCATTAATTTTGATACGCCCATTTACGCTGAGAACTACATGCACCGCATCGGTAGAACAGGGAGAGCAACCCAACAAGGCAATGCGATTTTATTTTTCACACCGCAGGAAGAACCAGCTAAAGAGGCCATTGAAAAACTGATGTCCTATCAAATTCCTACCAGTGATTTCCCAGATGAAGTGCCTCAAAGTAATGAGCTTAGCCCGGAGGAAAAGCCCCGGACCACGGAAAAAAATTACCTCCCACCAACAAAGAAAACATCAGGTTTGAGCTTTCATGAAAAAAAGGCCAAGAACCAAAAGGAAAACCTTGGTGGATCATATAAAAAGAAAATAGCAGAAAAGTATAAGAAAGCGCAAACCCGAGGCGACAAATACAATAAGCGCAATAAATAGACGGCTGGACTTGAGCGCTATTCCTTATCATGATTAAATAGAAATAACAAAGCACTGAATGCCGGCTTCAAGTATCAAAAGCATCCCTCTATTGTTGCCCTCGTATACTTGTGATTTTAGCAGTATCCTGCTCAAAGCGGCGAAGGATTCCACTTTGGGAGCCACTAACGCTCAACGAAGAGGAGCAAGCGGGCGAAAATATCTTCATGGTACATTGCCAACGATGCCACCCTCTTGGCGAAGCAGGGTTAGCTACTGCCATTGACCCGGCGTCACAATTCGTAAAACGCTTTCAGATCCGGCATGAGCTTGAGGCAATGCCAGTCTTGACGAAGAACAGATTCTGACAAGCAACTGGATCAAATCCTGGCTTTTCTGAAGGCGTCAGAGAAAAATATAGCCCATCAAAAAAACCCAAACATTTTTTATCAACAACCTGTTGACGTACAATTGTTGGAAATCCGTTGCTCCTGCAATAAAACAAAGCATGCTCCTAAATTATACCTTTGTTTTTTGACGAAGAAAACCTTTAATTTAAAGCACTTAAAACTTACTATGACGCCTGAAGATATCGATCGGATTATTGAAATGGCTTGGGAAGACAGAACACCTTTCGAGGCTATCCTAAGTCAATTTGGGACATCTGAAACTGCAGTGATAGCCATAATGAGGACAAATCTGAAGCAGAGCAGCTTTATTTTATGGCGCAAAAGAGTAAATAGTGGTACCAGCCAGAAGCATGGCCTTATTCGCCTTGCCACCATCAACAGATTTAAATGTACCCGCCAACGCGCCATTTCTTCTAATAAAATCAGCAAGCGATCATGATACACATCAGTGAAAGCGACATCAAAGGCTTTGAAAGGTTTTACAGGGCAAACCTCATCAACTCCATTTCTGGATATAAGCCGGCGATGCTGATAGGTACGGCAAATGAAAAAGGGCTCACGAACCTGGCGATGTTTAGTAGCATTGTGCATCTGGGGGCAGATCCGGCATTGATAGGTTTTATTCAGCGGCCGCTTGGGCAAAGTGGTCACACCTATTACAATATCAAGGAGACAAATTGCTATACAATCAACCATGTTCACGAAGGCATTGTAGATCAGGCGCATTTTACTTCAGCTCGCTTTGCGCCAGAGGTTTCCGAGTTTGAGGCGTGTGCGCTTACCCCTGCTTATATTTCTGGCTTCAATGCACCTTTTGTAAAGGAAGCGAAGGTAAAAATGGGACTGGAGTTTGTCGAAGAAATGCCTATCAAACGCAACAATACCATTTTGGTGATAGGGCAGATAAAATACATCCTGTTACAGGAAGGATGCCTTGAAGTAAATGGTAACATCAATCTTCAGCACGCTGCAACCGTAGCCTCGTCAGGCCTGGAAAATTATAATTTGGTCCGACACTTTAAAAGCCTTCCCTATGCCCACGCCGATGAAATACCGAAATTTTGATGCGAGCTGGAAAAGATGGTTGCAGTTGTTCCTGGCGATGTCTAATGCCGCTTGAAAGTCAAGTCTTGGTTTCACGAAGAATAAGCCATTCTTTAAAAGGATATGCTCATCATTGTACTTAGCCATCGAGATTGTGTCATAAAATTACGTTATCACCGCTCCTTTTAAAATAACCATTAAACCAGGTCAGCAATATAGCCACTAAGCGTGGTAGTCCTAAAATTATATTATCTCTGGCTTCAACAACTTATTTTTAAGTTTCTATGTTAATAAACTCGGGTAATCGGTGTAAATTGCAGGATTAATCGATGTTTACATTAACAAGAAGTAATAGCAGATATGGCAGTCACCAAAGAACATGTTTTACAAGCACTAGGCACAGTTGATGATCCAGATCTTAAAAAGGATCTGGTGACTTTGGGCATGATAAAAGATGTTGTGGTTGACGGTAAAAAAATCAGTTTTACTGTTGTGCTTACTACGCCGGCATGTCCTTTAAAAGAGGTAATTAAGAATGCATGTCTTGAAGCGATATTTAATATGATAGATCCGGATCTGCTGGTTGACATCAAGATGACATCGGTTGTGACGAGCATTCGGGATTCCAGCGCGCTATTACCCAATGTAAAGAATATCATCGCCATAGCCTCTGGAAAAGGCGGCGTGGGAAAATCTACAGTCACGGCCAACCTTGCCGTTGCGCTGGCACAATCCGGGGCACGCGTAGGTATTATCGACGCCGACATTTCAGGTCCTTCTATACCTACGATGTTCAATTGTGAAAAAGAACAGCCTGGTGTAATTCAAAAAGACGGCAAAAACTATATCATTCCACTAGAACAATATGGGGTAAAGCTTATCTCTATTGGTTTTCTTGTGCCTGCAGAAGAGGCGGTGGTATGGCGTGGGCCAATGGCGAGCGCGGCCTTAAAGCAATTTATTGGTGATACAGAGTGGGGCGATCTGGATTATCTGTTGATCGATCTGCCTCCCGGCACCAGCGATATTCACCTTACGCTTGTACAAACTGTCCCTGTCACAGGAGCGGTAATTGTGACGACGCCGCAAAAAGTAGCGCTGGCAGATGCACGAAAAGGCCTGGCAATGTTCAGGCAGCCACAAATTAATGTGCCCGTGCTAGGCGTTATAGAAAATATGGCTTACTTTACACCGGATGAACTGCCCGACAACAAATATTTTATATTTGGTCAAAATGGTGGCAGGGTCCTGGCGGAAGATAATGATGTCCCCTTTTTGGGTGAAATACCGCTGGTGCAGAGTATCCGCGAAAGCGGCGACAGCGGATTGCCTGCAGTGCTAAAGGCGGGGCCGACGGCCATTGCTTTTAAAACGGCAGCAGAAAATATTGCACGGCAGGTAGCCATTCGGAATGAGCAATATGACAAAACAAAAAAAGTAGCAATAAATGTATAAATAATGGAAAGCAGCTCTGTAGTGAACTCGGAAAAATGGAATAAAATTGAAAAAGCCCTGGATAGCATCCGTCCTTATCTGGAAGCTGACGGTGGCGACGTGAAGCTTTTGGAAATCAGCGATGATATGGTTGTAACGCTTGAGTTATTGGGGGCATGTGGCATGTGCCCAATGTCTACCATGACCTTAAAAGCTGGCGTGGAAGATGCGATAAAAAGGGCTGTACCAGAAGTCATCTCAGTGCAGGCGATTAACATTACATCGCCTGGCGACCCGCATGCCAAGCTCCCCGGAAGAGTCTAAAATATCATAGGATAAAATTTCTTGCTATGGCATAACGTTCTTATCCGTATGGTGACAAGAACAGGTCAAACATATAAGCTTTACCGTATTTTCATGAAGCACCTTTTAGCATACACAAAAATAAAGTACGCCTGGATCTTGCTACTCAGGGGTACTTATTTTTTTGTTACCATATGCTTTGGTCTTGCTCACGCCGCAAATGCGCAGGATAAATGTGCAACAGTAGAATATAAGGCCTTAAAAAGCTATCAATATCCCTTAGGTGAAACCGATGCTGTCTTTGAACGTTGGATGGAAACACAGCATTTGATCAATAACACCTTCCAAACGCTTCGTACCCACGAAGAAATTAGAATTATTCCCGTTGTTGTGCATATCATACACAAGGGCGAAGCCGTTGGCCAGGGTGCCAACTTGTCAGTGGAGAGAATATTATCTCAAATAAAGTCACTGAATGAGGATTTTCGCCGATTTAATGCTGACACGGTCAACACCCCTGCAATATTTCTGCCTGTTGCTACGGATACAAAGATAGAGTTTGTTCTTGCTCAAAGGGATCCGGAAGGATTATCAACCAATGGCATCGTGAGGGTAAAGGCAAATAAAACGTCTTATTCCATTAGTGATGATGTTGCCCTTAAGTCACAGAGTTACTGGCCAGCAGAAGACTACCTTAATATTTGGGTGGCTCCCCTTTCCAGTCAATTGCTTGGATATGCCGAATTTCCGGTTTCTGATTTACCTGGCCTCGAAGATGCCGAGGATAACCGGCTTTTGGATGGCGTTGTGGTCGACTTTAATTACTTTGGCTTTAATCCAACTATCACTCCTAGAAGTCTGGGGAGAACCGCCACCCACGAAGTTGGCCATTTTTTGGGTTTGAGACATATCTGGGGTGATGGGGGTTGCGACGTAGATGATTATATAGAAGATACGCCCCAGGCAGACAAAGAGCATTATACCTGTGCCAGCGAGGTATTTTCCTGCGGAACAAGAAATATGATCGAGAACTACATGGATTATACCAATGATGTATGTATGAACTTGTTCACCGAGGGTCAAAAACAAAGGATGGATATTGTACTTGCCAACAGCCCGCGCAGAAAAAGTCTCCTCAACTCTAATGGTGGTTTGCCTGCAGTACTTGTGGATAACAATGTTGGCCTAAGGAAAATCATTACCCCCAATATCAGTTATTGCAGCAATACATTTGTACCCGAAATTCAAATTAGGAATTATGGATCAAATGAGGTCAATTCCATTGAAATAAGTCTGAAAATCGATGGCCAGCCAGTAGAAACCGTCAACCGAAGCCTGTCATTGAATTCATTGGATACCACCAATATTAGCTTTTCGCCTGTTATATTGCCCTATGGCGCGTATCAGTTGGCAATAGAGATCCTTAAGATCAATGGAAGTTCCAACCTGGCATCAGATCAAATCACCTTTAATTCGGTATTTAATATTAGAGAGCCCGGGGAAGCACCCTTTGTCCAGAGATTTGACATTTTGCCAGATAATTGGCTGATAATTAATCCCGACCAGAACGTGACGTGGCAAATAGTAAATGCCCCGGGCAATGGGATTAACAATAAGGCGGCAAGCCTTGATTTTTTTGATTATGAAAATGGCAGAGGCCAGACCGATTACCTCCTTACCCCTTCAGTGGACCTCAGTAATTTAACGTCTGCTAAACTGAGCTTTAAGATCGCCTATGCGCGATATAACAGAGAATTTGCCGATGGACTAGTGATTGCTGTTTCTACTGATTGTGGCAATACTTTTCCTGAAGGTAATGTGATTTACCGAAAATATAGCGCCGAGCTGGCGACTGTTCCTGACCAGGTCGATCCCTTTATTCCATCTTCCAGAACAGATTGGCGGCAGGATACGCTGGATTTGAGCAGGTTCATTGGCCTTCCTAATGTTCAAATTGGATTTCTAGGCCAAAATGGCTTTGGAAATATTTTATATCTGGATGACGTTTCTGTGCTTGTCGAAAGAACTTATGATCTGGATCTGGCTTTAACAAAAGTCATCAGTCCGTTTCCTGCTACCTGCGAAGATGGCACGGCACCGTCAATAGAGGTCCTTAACAAAGGGCGGTTACCGGTAAACGACTTCAAGATTTTGTATTCCATTAATGGCAACCCGCCAGTGGCGGCGTCATTCACCAACCTTTCGCTGCAGCGTGGAGAAAGCCAAGTAGTTACCCTTCCTGGCGTTCCTCCAGGTGACGGAAAGTTTATCGTACAATTTGATGTGTCAGAGGTCAATGGTTTGGAAGATGAAAATGATAACAATGATGTGCTTTCGTACGCCTTTGTTGTTGATAAAACAGAAGACTTAATCCCTATAAGAGATAATTTTAATGTGGCTACCCTGGATCAATCTAATTGGACAGCAGTAAGCCAGGATAACGCTATAGGCTGGGAACTAAAGCCATTGAAAATACCGGGTGCAGGAAAAGCGGCGACGGTCGAAAACTATAACTACGATGCCATAGGTGCTAAAGATTACCTGGTAAGCCCTGTGCTGGACTTTTCAAAGACACGCAAGGCCAGTATGTTCTTTTCGGTAGCGTACGGCGTCAATCAAAATTTCTCTGATAAACTTTCTATCCTGGTATCCGAGGATTGTGGCAGGACCTTTGCTGATACAATTTACGTAAAATCAGGCGATGTATTATCTACCGCAAGTACAACTGATTTTTTTGAACCGGGGGTTGAAAATGATTTCAGAAGAGAATTCATTGACCTAAGTGTATATGCCGGTAAATCAGATATGCGGTTCGCCTTTGAAAACACCAATGCTTTTGGCAACAACATCTATCTTGATAACATCGAATTTTTTGTCGATGACGATCCAACGCCTGTTAATTTAGAGGCCGTTTCCTGGCAATTGTATCCCAACCCAGCCTACTACAAAACCAATATCACCTTTAATTTAGCTGACAAGGAGGACGTGCATATCGCGATATATGATGCTGTGGGCAAACAACTCATCGCGCGAACCTTTCCAAACACCTTAAATCAAACCTACCCCTTCATCCTGTCGGGCCTGCAAAGTGGCATTTATTATGTTAAAGTTTCTAGCACCTCACTTCAGGATATCCGAAGGATAATCGTCTCCAAATAAGCTTGTGTAAGAAAATCGACTGTATGCTTTTATTTAGTTAGACGAATGGAATATATTACAACGTTATTAATAAAAGCGATCTTACCCGGGATTTTTGCGCTATCTGCCACCGATTTGTGTATTTATATATTTCAAAGGCACAGTAGGTTAATGAGAATTCCTTAATTTTATGTCGTTCATTAAAATATTAATTTATTATTTATGAGAATTGGAATATTTTTTGGCGGCCAATCTAGAGAAAGAGAGATATCTTTTGCTGGTGGACGTACTGTTTACGATAATTTAAATAAAGCCTTATTTGAGCCCGTTCCTGTTTTTGTCGACAGCCTGGGCCAATTTATATTACTGGACTGGGAATTTCTTTATAAGGGTACCATAAGGGACTTTTATCCGCCATTCGAATTTATTCCTGCCACAAGCAATGGGTTCCAGGTTTACATAGAGTCTTTAGCCGCCCTCGGAGATGACGAGATGAATGCGTTGATTAATAAAGTCGGTAAGACACTTCAGCCAGCAGATTTTTCCAGACATTTTGACTTTGCCTTTTTGGCGCTCCACGGCCCCTATGGCGAGGACGGGTCAATTCAAGGATTGCTTGAGTGGTATAACATCCCGTACTCCGGCTCAGGAATATTGCCTTCTGCCATAGGCATTAATAAGGTGGTACAGAAGGACTTGATGACCAATGCAGGCTTCAATAGCCCGAAAAAAATGATCCTGTTTAGAGAGGAATGGGAAAGGCTGCAAGACAAACAGGCCTACCTGCGGGAAGTAGTGGAAGCCGTAAATTTACCCTTTGTTATTAAAGCCCCAAACCAGGGGTCTTCCATTGGCGTTTCTGTGGTGCGCGACGCGGATGTCGCAGCCTTTGTGGCCGACGTGAATAAAAGCTTATTCATCAAAAAAATTGATATAACCGCCTGGGCGATGCTGGGATCAGAGGAAAAGAGGCAAAGCATGGTATCACTTATCGATATCCGGGAGGGAATTGGTATGCCAGTTTATGCCGGTAACCAGCTTATATACCACCCTGACGAGCTTTTGCAATTTCTAAATGAGCAGGAAATTGAGACACAGGTCAGTCTAACGAGCGTAAATGCTGAAGAATATATCATGTTTGAGTCCTTCATCGATGGGAAGGAATTTTCGTGTATTGTTATACAGGATGAAGCAGGAGAAGCCATTGCATTGCCGCCGACGGAAATTGTGAAAGGAAGCGAAATTTTTGATTATCGGTCCAAGTACCTGCCAGGAATGACCAGAAAGATTACGCCCATTCATTTACCTGATACTTTAATTACCAATATCAGGAAAGCATGTGAAAATCTATTTAAATCGCTGCAGTTCAACGTCTACGCACGAATCGATGGATTTATCACCCGGGACAACGAGATCTTTCTGAACGATCCCAATACCACATCGGGCATGCTTCCCTCCTCTTTCTTTTTCCATCAGGCAGCAGAAATAGGACTTAACCCTTCGCAATTCCTAACCTATATTATAAGGACCTCATTGCAGGAAAGAATAAAATCAGGCAAGAGGAACCGACTTCTTAAAAATCAGCTATCGGCACTCGATCAAGCTATTGGCAACCTGCATCAGGTTGAAACCAAAAAGATCGCCGTTGGCGTCGTCATGGGAGGCTTCTCTTCCGAAAGGCATATATCGGTAGAAAGTGGAAGGAACATCTATGAGAAATTATCTTCATCTACCAAATATACGCCACTGCCCATTTTTCTTACCGGCAATGAATCCAGGCATGAGCTTTACCTCCTGCCTGTCAACATTATGCTAAAAGATAATGCAGATGATATCAAAGAAAAGATCCAATCTTATGATCTGGAAAAACTGCATCCTGTGATCCAGCAAATCATCGGTGAAACAAAGTCGATCACAGAAAAATATGTTGAGAAGGCCATTTTGAAGCTTCAGCCTATTGAATATACTGACTTAAAGAAACTCGTAAATGCTGTATTTATAGCTTTACATGGCCGCCCTGGCGAAGATGGTGCGATACAGTCAGCGCTGGAAAAATTTCAGATACCCTACAACGGGTCCGGCGTAAAAAGCTCTCAACTCACCATCAACAAATACGACACCAATGAAAAGCTGATGGAGCATGGCGTTAAGGTGGCGAAGCACCGACTCGTATTCCTTGAAGAATGGACCAGTGGAAAGGAGAAAGTAATTGCTGAAATAGAGCATAGCTTTCCTTATCCGTGCATCACCAAACCAGCTGATGATGGATGTAGTTCTGCTGTGAAGAAAATAAAAAATAGACAGGAACTAGTCTCTTTCGCCAACTTGATGTTTCGCGATTCGCCAGCTTTTATCGCGGAAGATGCCGCTGTTCTGAAATTGAAGAAGAGTGAGGAGTTTCCACAAAAAAGTTTCTTTTTGGTGGAGGAACTGATCAGCCGTGGGGATGCAAAACATTTTCTTGAAGTAACGGGTGGTTTACTCACTACCAGGAAAAGTACTGGGGAAATTGCTTATGAAGTTTTTGAGCCGTCCGAGGCACTGGCTGTAGGCGAAGTGCTTTCATTAGAGGAGAAATTTCTGGCCGGTGAAGGGCAGAATATTACCCCCGCTCGCTTTATGCCCACAGTTGAAGGCAATAAAAAGGTGTCGGAGCAAGTTAGGAATGAGTTGGAAAAGGTAGCCAGAATACTCAATGTAGAAGGATATGCACGAATCGATGCGTTTGTCCGCATTGATGAGGCCGGTAATGCTGAAACCATAATTATTGAAGTAAATTCACTACCGGGCATGACGCCTGCTACATGTATCTTCCACCAAAGTGCCATCAATGGCTATAAACCATACAATTTCATTGATGCCATCATTACCTACGGTATGGAAAGTAAAGAGGCGGCAAAACTATCGACATAAACTTATAGACGACAATAACGAAATGTTCAAAACAAAATCTTTTAAAGATGTTTTACTTCACGTTCTGGTGATGCTGGTAGTGCTTACCTTATTAGTGCTCGGTTTTTTCTATCTTTATCTACCCAGCCTAACCAACCAAGGTGAATCCTTGACCGTACCCAATCTCGAAGGAATGTCCTTTGATAAAGTGGATGAAGTGCTCACGTCAAGAAAACTACGCTATGAAGTACAGGCAGACTCTAGCTATTCAGCGGAGCACCCGCCCTTTACTATCCTAAAACAATATCCTGTTGCTGGTTCTAAGGTGAAAGAAAACAGGAAGATTTCCTTGTCTTTAAACGCCGCTAATCCACCTGTCGTAAAGATGCCTAGACTAAAAGACGGTTCTGTAAAAAATGCACAGATGGTTTTGGAAAGCTTCGGTCTGGTGTTGGGTGAAATAGAATATAAGCCAGACCTGTACCAGAATGTGGTTCTCGAGCAAATGTATAAGGGTAAAAAAATTGAAGAAGGTGTTGCCATTCATAAAGGTTCTAAAATAGACCTGATCGTTGGTGATGGCCTCGGAAACACGCTCCTGTCAGTCCCTGACGTGTCCGGTCTGGACCTGGAAGATGCTGAATTACTTGTCGTTGGATCGGGGCTGAAGCTGGGCTCGGTAGTGTATGGCCCCGGAGAGGCAGGACAACGACAGGGAACCATCATGAGGCAGTTACCTTCTGCCGGTGAAAACGTTCGTACTGGCGAAGTGATTGATCTTTGGGTAGTAGATCTGGATGAAAACGGAGGAGATGACTCTCCTATTATCAAAAATTTAAATGGGAACTAAAAATCTGCGCATTTTTTTGCTATTGATTTTTCTATCCGGAAGCTATCAAACTTTTGCTCAGCTGGAAGAAGTACCTTTGCTTCATTACAAAGAGGTCGGTGCCACATTCCGTAGTCAGAAAAAAACGCAGACAATCAATCCTGTTACATTGCCCTTTTTTGATGATTTTTCCGGGTATACGGGGCGGCCTGATACCACAAAGTGGATCAATAGTGAGAATGTACGAATTAGTGCAGGGCTGGGGGTGCGGCCACCTACCGTCAATGTGGCTACACTGGATGGAACACGCGAGAATGGATTTCCTTATAGTGCTGAACCAAACGCCAAAGGGGCTGGCGACAGCCTTATTTCCCAGCCCGTAAAACTACTCAACCTGACAGAGGCGCAGAAAACGACGACCTTCCTTAGCTTTTTCTGGCAGATCAAGGGAAATGGTGAAATGGCAGACTTCGATAATGGCGATTCCCTGCGTCTGCAGTTTAAGGACAACACTGGAAAATGGGTCACCGTTTGGCCGCGCCCTTCGGATAACCTGGTATTTAGCCAGCTGCGTGTCGACTCGTTTTACCAATCCATTGTAAAGGTAAATGCCCCTTTCTTTCATGATGAGTTTCAGTTTAGGTTCAAGGTATATGGCAACTTAACTGGACCTTATGACAATTGGAACCTGGACTATATCTACCTGAACTCCGGAAGAAGCAGCAGTGACCTAACATATTTCGATCGGGCGCTTACATCATTACCTTCGCCGCTTTTTAATGCTTATACCGCCGTACCGATAACACAATTTTTACAATCACCTGCCGCCTATACCGGTAATACCAGTGTAGACTTTTATAATCTTGACGCGCCAAATAGATTCCAGGGGGTAACATTTAGCGTAAAATTGTTCGACCGGGCCACCAATGCCCTGATAACAACGCTCAATACCAACACGCCGACCACACCTTCTCCAACGTTTGGCACTGATAGAATCAGGTTGCAGTCGCAGCCTTTTGACGCTACCACGCTGGTAAATTACGTCGATGCAAACTATCAGGAACAGGATACTTTGAATCTAAGAACCGAATTTTCCATAATCTCTGGGGAAACATTTTTAATCAATCGGGAAGAAACTGTACCGGGAGATACAGTATTTTATCCTAAAGTCGACTTGCGCACTAATGATACCACCAATAGTGTATTTACCTTAGGTAATTTTTTTGCGTATGACGACGGCACCGCAGAGTTTGGTGGGCGTATTGCCACACGATCCGGTCAGCTCGCCTATGAATTTTCAGTAGCCGCGGCTGATACAATCAGCCATGTGGATATATATTTTCCCGCTATCAATGGGAATCCGGCAGGTAGGTCCATCGACCTTTTTGTTTGGCAAAATATCAAAGAGGGCAATGTGGAGGTTCTAAGGAGACAGCCAATTGTCATACAGGAATCTGAAGAGGTTAACCAGTTTATGCGATACACTTTTGATTCCCCTGTGCGCGTAACAGGAACATTCTATATTGGCTGGCAACAAAACACCGATCAGGAGCTAAATATTGGGCTGGATAAAAACACAGATACAGGAGAACGAATATTCTTCAATACACGCGGAAACTGGGAGCAGAACAGACAAGTTAAAGGAAGCCTGATGCTTCGTCCTGTTTTCGAAAACGTGCCAGTCACGGTTGGTATTCCCGAACCGGAAATTACAGAACAGCAGTTTCAACTATACCCCAACCCAGGCGATGGTAAATATTTTATAAGCGGAAAAATTTCAGCAGTACAGGTTTTCGACATGGTAGGGCGGGAAATTTCACATACTTTAACAGCTACCGGAGCGGATCTTTTTATGCTGGAAATTGACAAAAAGATGGTTGGATTATATATTGTCCGTATGAAGGTGGGTAATTCAAATGTAACTACTAAATTAGTGCTTCATTAAGTTTTTAGATATGGAAGATATAACTGCAGCAGAATTGAGACAACGAACAGCCAATAAAGAAGCGCTACATGTCATAGATGTTCGTGAAGAATGGGAATATGAAGAAAAAAATATTGGTGCAAAAAATATTCCCCTCGGCACCCTTCCACATCGAGTAAATGAGCTTGAGGCGCTTAAAGACCAGGAATTAATTGTGCATTGCCGCTCAGGCAAGCGAAGTGCAAATGCGAAGAAATTTCTTGAGCAACAGGGATTTACCAAGGTAAGAAACCTTCTTGAGGGAATAGAAGGCTATCTGTAGCCTGTTG
>LXQK01000202.1 GCA_001683905.1 Marivirga sp. ANT-B6 | reverse complement strand
AAATGTATTTATGACACCAGATTCCATTTGGAGAAAGCCGCAGTTTTGAGAGTATATAAAAAGAGTGCAGTCTGTGACGGCGCTTTTTTATGCTAGTACATACGACTACTGTTTAATGATCTTCTGGGTAAGGTTTACTTCTAACCCATGCACTTTGATGATGTAAATCCCCGTTTCCAACTGGTATGGAGAGAGGTCGATTGGGAGCTTTACCGCACCGGCATTCACAGCCTTTACTGCTTCAAACCTGATCTTTCCCTGCATGTCGTATACCGCTATGGTCAGTGAGGTGGCATCTGCTGCCGTTAGTTGCACCTGAATCTCTTCTATAAAAGGATTTGGATATAACATGATCTTATTTTCCTGTTGTTCCGTCTTTCCAACAGCATACGCATTGAACGTGGCATTGGTGCTTACCTGCGCTGTTGATAGCTTTTCAGCAGGAATAGCCATCTTGGTCACACCGGGTCCTTCATAGGAAACCAGCAGGTTTTCGCCAAACCGATTTTCGAAATAGGCCACCGCAATAGGGTGTAGACCCTTTTCCAGATACACTGTTCCCGAGCGTTCTATAGCGCCATGTATCCCATCATTATCCACGATTAAATTGGCATCAATATACAATTTACTACCATCGTCCGACGCCGTATAAAAGGTATAGTTCCCTGAGGTGGAAATGTCCAGCATACCTTCGTACAGCAGGGCAAAATAGTCATTTCTTAACCTTGGCTTAAGATTAAAGGCATCGATAGTACCAGTTTTTACGGGTGTTAATGTCGTGAAGTCTGGAATTTTCTCCCATGTACCTTCGTAATAACTATAGGTTACACCTGCCTCAATAGACGTTTGCTGGGCCATCATTTCAACCGTACCCCCTGAAACCAGTACTTCATAAGGAATCTGTTGTTTGGCAATACCAGGACCAGCATATCGAACTTCAAGAAACTCACCGCCTGTCCTATCGAAAAATGTAACGGAGATGCCATGCTGCCCCTGGTCAAGGTAAATACTTCCTGATGCTTCTACCTTAGCATGCACGCCATCGTTATTGACAATTTCATTGCCATTTATATATAGCTTGCTGCCATCGTCAGATGTCGTATAGAAAGTATAGATGCCGGAAGTCCCTATTTCAATACTGCCGTCGAATTTAAAGGCAAAGTTATCATTCCTATTTCGGGGTGTTAAGCTAAAGTTGGGTAACTCACCGGTCTTGATTGGTGATAGGGCACTGAAATCGGGCAACTTATCCCAGGTGCCCTCATAATAAGAGAAGGTAAGCCCGGCATCGTCTGAAGGCGCAGGTTTGGCTTCCACCGGCGCATTGGCACCTTGTAGCACGACATCAGGAATATTCTGCTTCGTGACACCCGGACCGGCATATTGTACGATCAAAGTTTCGCCACCGGCTTTTTCAAAAAAGGTCACCCCAATAGCATGCTGACCTTGGGTAAGGTAAACTACGCCGGATCTTTCCTCTTTACCGTGTAAGCCATCATTGTTGACAACTTCCTGACCATTAATATACAGCTTGCTGCCATCATCAGATGTCGTGTAAAAAGTATAGTTACCTGCAGTAGAAATGGTTATACTTCCGTCAAATTTGAAAGCAAAATAATCGTTTTTCGCTTTAGGCGTCAAACTGAAATTAGTTAATGTTCCTTTTTTTATAGGTTTAATTAAAGCAAAATCTGGCAGCTTATCCCATGTACCTTCAAAATAAGCATAGGCAATGCCTCCTTCAATATTTTCTACCGGTTTTTCATCTTCCTTTGGAGGCAAGTCCACCCTGAAAAGCGCGCTTGCCGGAATAATCCGCTTTGTTAAATATGGCCCCTGGTAATAGACATCTAAAACCTCTCCACCATTCCTCTCAAAATAGGTTACCTCAATGGCATGTCTTCCGGCCGTTAAGCTTACAGTACCTGATTTTTCTTCTTCCCCGTGCGCACCATCGTTGTCAACCACCATGTTTCCATTAATAAAAAGCTTGCTTCCATCATCAGAGGCTGTAAAAAATGTATAAGTTCCGGCGGTAGCAATATCGATATACCCTTTAAAAGCAAATGCAAAATAATCGTTTCTATCTCTGGGTAGGAGGGAAAAAGTAGCTGTGGTTCCCGTTTTTTTAGGTTTGAGTGACCGAAAGTTTGGCAAGCTGGTCCAGCTCCCTTCATAGTACGCATAGTCCAGCCCGCCTTCTCCTGTGACTCCCGATATGGCGTTATTCACCACAACTTTTATCTCATCGTAGGCTGTTTCATTTTTGTCATCCTTCACTGTAAGTCTGAAGCGGTAGGTGCCTGCCACCAGCTTAGTCAAAGAAAGATCCTTGGTGGTAGCACCTGTCATGGTAGCCGATGGCCCACTGGTCTTGGTCCAGGTATAGCCTGTGATGGTACCGTCAGCATCTGTACCGCTTCCTCTAAGTTTGATCGCATTGGTTGGTAAGGTCAACGTCTTGTCTCCTCCGGCATTGGCCACAGGCAACTGGTTTGCCGGGTTTACAATAACTTTTACATCATCCGAGTCAGTGGTGTTTTTATCATCTTTTACCGTTAGGCGAAATATGTAGGTGCCCGCAACCAGTTTCGTCAAAGAAAGATCCCTGGTTGAACTACCTGTCATGGTTGCCGTCGGACCGCTGGTTTTAGTCCATGTATAGCCGGTGATGGTACCGTCAGCGTCTGTACCGCTTCCTCTAAGTTTGATCGCATTGGTTGGTAACGTTAATGTTTCGTCTGACCCCGCATTCGCTACTGGTAATTGATTTGTAGGCGCACCCACTTGATACTTTAACATCCAGGAATAAATATCATGTCCGGCAGAACCATCATAAGTCCTGGTCCATGAATCATGGCCTGAGGCATTGTAGACCGTAAATTTGGGCGTCACTGCCGGGGCGGGTACGCAGTTATTTAAGGCATTGATCATATTGTTGGAACCTGAAATATTTACTACATCATCGCCATCGTTATGAAAGGTCCAGGTTGGTACATCTTTCATTTTACAAGCCTCTGATGGTGAACCCCAGCCACAAATAGGAACAACAGCCGCTATTTTTGCAGGATAGTTTACAGCATAATTCCAGACACCGTTTCCGCCCATGCTTGTACCCGTTAAATAGATTCTACTGGCATCAATTTTATATTTTAATTTCACTGTTTCGATAACTTCATCAATCAACTGGACATTCCAGGAATTTCCGAAAGAAGATGGTGTTTGTGGGGAGACAACAATAAAGGGTAAATCTAAATCCCACGTCCCTTTCATGATCATAGAGGGAGGCCCATAATATCGTAGTTCATCCAGATTACTTCCAATTTGCGCTAAACCATGGAGGAAGATCATCAGTGGAGCGCCAGCACCGGCTTTCGCTGTCTTATAAGAAGGAGGTAAATAAGATAAATATCCTATTGTCGTATTTTCTTTCAGTTTGGTAGAAAAATACGCTTTGGTTTGTATTTGAGCACTAGCAGAGGGTGCTAAGAAAATGTTCGTAAAAACAAACGCGAGAAGAATTGTTGTTACCCGTAAAGCTTTGGACATTGGTTTATATTTTTCTTTTATAAAAAATCTAAGCCACAAATTTGGATAATTTTGATCTCCTACGAAAAACCAAATGGGGGATGTATGAAAGATGTAA
>LXQK01000201.1:15159-18226 GCA_001683905.1 Marivirga sp. ANT-B6 | reverse complement strand
ATCTATATTTTTTCCGTTAAACAGGGTTTCCCAATCCCCATTTGCTTGTTCGTTCTGCGGAGTGGAACAACCACTAACAACAATGAATAAAACCATGATGCAAAGGCTAAAATTGCAGCACACCATATTGCTTTTTATCGACATAATTACGCCCGGTTGACTATTCTATAATAAATAAAGCTAATATAGTAATAACGGGTCTTAATCGTAATTAAAAGTCGTTCCTGCTGAAAAGAATGATATTTATAGAAGCCAAGAGAAAATGAAGCATAATATACAGTGCAGCAGTTTTTATACTAAAACTTAGCGACCAGGTTTTCTAACAATTTCTTAATTCTATTCTCAGCGATTGCATATCCAGAAGAGCAGAAACGCTGCTAGTATATTTTTAAGCTTTTTATCGAACATAAACCCGTGCATTATCTGTAAATCCAGTCACCCCTTCAGTACTTGCACCTTCAAACCATTCGAATTTTAAGCTCGTGGGACCGAACAACTGTATGGCAACAATTCCATAAGGTTCAGGAGATTCCGAAACCACAAACCTCCAGGGTGGGGCAACCTCGTACTTTACCATTCCAGAGGCGATAGAGGTAGTTTCCGGTTTAGGGGCATTTCCTATTATCCACCATATATTGGGTTCAACACCATCATTCAATATTCCGTCGCCATCTACAAGAGGACTTGTGTCAGAGATTGTGATTCTATCACCATAAAGCTCGTGTTTTGCAATAATCAATTGTTTGCTCCATTGAAGCAGGGAGGTGGCATCTTCGGTAAACCAATTTCCGGAAAGGGTATTTTCTACATCGTATGAAATTTTGCCACCCCTTGGCTCAACAATCCTGGGATTGATTTCCCAAACCTGCTCCCTGAGCTCATTTGTAAGGTAATCTGTCCAGGGCTGTACATGCCTGTATAGTTCATAATAGCGGGATGGATTGATAAGAAAAACTTCTTTGGAATAATCTACCATTCCTATGTCAAAACCAGGGTGAGGCCCGATGTATCCCAGAATCTGTCCCGCACTGACTTTTATGCTAACCTTATTCTCCACTCCCCTACCGCTTTTCAAAGCAGGGGCTGCATTTAAAACAAAATCCGACAGCCTGGATATGTGCCCATGCCATATATTGGCAGTTTGGGAAACCGCAATATCAAGATGAAAATCATCATATTCATACCCATTAAATTCTGGTGGTGCAAACCCATCCCCTGCTTTTCGGGTATCTTTTAAAATATTGAAAATGATCCCATCCGCCATGGCATAAACAGGAATGTTTGCCTCCTGCCGGAATGTTTTTAACCTGAACCCACCGTGCGCCTTTGGTACCACGCGGATGACACCGATAGGTCCAAATTCCAGCATTTCCGAAAGATCAGTAGGTAGGACAGTAAAAACGACAGAAGAAGGAAGGCTGGATTTATAATCATCCTCATCATCCTTTTGACAAGAGGTCAATAAAAAGAAAGATAAAATAAAAACAACAAGCCATGTTTTCATAGGAGAAAAATGTTCTTCGTGAATTAATGTAATTCTTAAAGGAGTTGTAGTTAAATATAAAAATTCTTATCCTTTAAAACAACTGTACTTGATTTTGGAGATAAAATATATTTATACACGAAAATAAACTGGTCCTGTTTCACTTTCATTTAAACTGCTTTAACTATTATCAAGTCTCCCCAACATTTTTTTCTTTCATTTTGTATACCTCTTCTAAAAGGAATTTCTTATTTTACCCTTCTATGAGAATAGCCCTTTTATTGCTCGCTGCTGCCTTACTGTTTACAATCCCCGGCCATGGTCAAAAGAGAGCCAGAGACTATGGTATTTCCATAGGCGTAATACCGACAGGCGCCAACAATGCCATCACCGATGTATCTGGTGTGATGGTCGGACATACAACATTGATCAGGGGTGATTCGGTGCGCACTGGCGTTACAGTAATTTTACCCCACGGAGATGGAATTTTTCAACAGAAAGTACCATCTGCAGTATTTGTCGGGAATGGCTTTGGCAAATTAGCTGGCAGCACGCAAATAAACGAGCTGGGCAATCTGGAGACGCCCATCGTCTTGACAAACACGCTTAGCGTTGCTACTGCTATGGAGGCTGTCATAAGCTACACCCTTAGCCAACCTGGCAATGAAGATGTTTATTCCGTCAATGCCGTTGTTGGTGAAACCAATGATTCCTATCTGAACGACATCCGCGGGCGCCATGTAGGGGTGCAGGATGTGCTCGATGCCATCAAGGGCGCTCAGGCTGGCCCCGTTGCTGAAGGTTCGATAGGTGCAGGCACCGGCACAGTATGCTTCGGATACAAGGGAGGCATAGGCACAACCTCCCGCAGACTCCCTGAAAATTTGGGCGGATATACCATTGGCGTCCTTGTACAAACTAATTTTGGTGGCATACTGCAAATCGACGGCGTTCCTGTGGGTGAAGCACTGGGCAGGTTTAGCTTTAAAGACCAACTTTTCAACAATGTGGACGGCTCCTGTATGATTATTGTGGCAACCGATGCGCCGCTCGACCATCGCAATCTGGAGCGACTAGCGAAAAGAGCTTTTTTAGGACTTGGCAAAACTGGCGGCATTGTATCGCATGGCAGCGGAGACTATGTGGTAGCTTTTTCTACGCATCCTGGCGTGCGGATCGCCCACCAACCTGATCAAAAACTGGTTAAGCAAACAGTACTTCACCAGAACTATACCTCGCCACTGTTTATGGCAGCCATAGAAGCTACAGAAGAGGCCATCATCAACTCACTTTTCGCAGCAACATCTGTAACAGGGATAATGGGCCATCAGGTAGTTCCTATACCGCTGGACAAAGTACTATCCATTTTGAAAAAGTACAAAAGAATAAAATAAGAAAACCTGCCCCTTCTAGCTGGCTACTATTTTGCCACTGATAAAATTCTATTCTGCTGGTATCACTATTGTTCAAGCCATGAATGGCGGATTAATTGAGCTTATGACAAATGGTCGTTCTTGATTCACGATAAAAATATCGGGATCACCACCTGCAGTAAAAAATTCATTGGCTGCTCCTTTTGCGAAC
>LXQK01000201.1:11675-15031 GCA_001683905.1 Marivirga sp. ANT-B6 | reverse complement strand
TTTATTTGGTGATTTAGAATTAAATAAATGCCACTCCGGTGAAATAAGAGTAGCACATACTATCCTTGTGTCAGAATTGTTAATGTTAGTTCAACAAATAAAAATTAAACAAAATGAAAAAGATACTTCTTGTGATCGCCGTTTGTTCTCTCAGCTTCACGCTACTGGGCCAAAGTGGTCCTAAAACATATACCGACTTAACCGAGGCTCTAATGGATCCTGAATCGGTGGAAGTTCTTACACTTAACGACAGAGGATTAACTGTTTTCCCTGACCAAATTGATAAGTTTAAAAATCTAAAATACCTCGATTTGGCCAATAATAAAATCACCGTAATTCCTGATAAATTCGGGGCGCTTCGAAATTTGTTTTACCTCAATCTTTCTGGAAATAACCTTTCCAGGTTACCTGATAATTTTTCGAACCTTCAAGCGCTACGTAACTTATACCTGGATTATGAAACCCCCGAAAGCCTTGAAAGTGATTTCTCCTTACTTTCAAAATTACCATTGCTGACGGTTTTAGAGATTAGCGGACGAAAAATCAAATCGCTGCCTTCGGCTGTAGGTTCATTAAAAAACTTAGAATATTTTGAATTACTCAATAGTCAAATCGAAGAACTCCCAGTCGAGTTTAGTGGGTTGAAAAAACTTCAGGTGTTGTACGTAAATAATGATAATAGATTCAACCTCGCCAAAAATATCAACGTACTGTCTCAGCTTCCCAATTTGTCGGAATTACACCTTGAGGGTGATAATTTCACAAATGTTCCGTCGGAGATAGGTAAACTAAAATCAATAGAATATCTTTTTCTAAATAATAATAAGTTAAAGGAACTGCCGCCCGAAATCTATCAGCTAAAAAATCTGAAGTACATAGACATTAGCAATAATGACATTCCCAATTACTTACTTCACCAGTATCGCGAAGATCTGCCACCTGCGATTAGAATCCGTTTTTAAGTAAGCTAATTGTCACAGATAAACTTAATATTCCTTATAAATAAACTTTATATCCTTTATAAAAATGAATAAGAAAACAACTATCCTCCTACTTGCAGGTAGCATCTTCGGGTTTTTGAGTTGCGGCAAGGCAATGGAGACGGCAAATGAAAAGTTGAAGCTTTTAACCAACAAGGCTGAAAAACTGGACTCCATGATTAATGTTGAGATGAACTTGATAGAACAACTGGATTCGATGGTTCATAAAGAGATGGAGAAAATTGATACAATAGATTCTGCTATTGAAAAAAAAAATTCACGATTGGATTCACTTATAAATAATCAGTAGTGAAAAAACTGGTTTACAAACTCGAAGCAATTATGACCTACATTATTAATTTTGAAAGTAAAATCTTGAAATACAATAAATTGATCTTGGAGAAGGTAAGTTTTGATAAACGCATCTTCTGGAAAGAATATCGAAAAAGCATCGGAAATCTTACAGAACCAGAATCACTTGCACTTAGATTATGGGTGATTGAAAAGTTTGGTTGTCGAGGTAAGATAGCTTCAAAAACACATTGTTAAATCAAGTCAGGTATTGATAGTCTATGATCTCTCCATGTGATCAGGTGATTCAACACGCCTCATTGCTTACAGTATTTTATCCCTTGCCGGACGTTTATATTGCTATTAAAAATTGGCAAAGAAAGAATATTAAAAAGAACGCTTAAAAAACGATTAAACTTTTATCAATTGGATGATGCGCTCAGGAATATCTGTTTCCTCGAGAAATCACCTAACATTCATTACCCTTTAAAATAAATACTTAATATATATGAAAACGCCAATCAAATTATTTATGCTGATGAGCATGACCGTTTGTATGATTGCTTGTAACGACCAGGCAAAGAAGACGGAAACTGAATCAATTGAAACTCCATTAACGAAGATTCCGGAGGAAAATGTTTTGGTAGAAAAAGTACTCACAGCAGAAGAGCAAGCTGAATTGACCCCTGATCAGGTCATCAAACTATTCAAAGAAGGCAATCAACGTTTTGTGAACAATGATCTTACGGCAAGGGATCACTCTGCGCAAGTAAGAAAAAGTACAAAGGCTCAATTTCCCAAGGCCATCGTTTTATCATGTGTAGACAGCCGGGTGCCCGTAGAGGATGTTTTAGATAGAGGAATAGGTGATATTTTCGTTGCCCGGGTAGCGGGCAATTTCGTCAACGAAGATATTCTGGGTAGTATGGAGTTTGCCTGTAAAGTTTCCGGATCAAAACTCATTTTAGTAATGGGTCATGAATATTGTGGAGCGGTAAAAGCAGCAATTGACGACGTCAAACTGGGCAATATTACCAATATGCTCGCAAAGATTCGACCGGCAATTGAAATGACCGACTACACGGGTGATAGAAGTTCTGGGAATCCAGAGTTTGTGCACCTGGTTTGCAAAAGCAATGTTAAAAATAATATATCTCAAATTCGTGAGCGAAGCCCGATACTTAAGGAAATGCAAGACAAAGGAGAAATAAAGATTCTTGGTGCTGTTTACGATATGGATACAGGGAAAATTGCATTTCTAGAAAATTAAGATAAGGGCCGCTTATAAAAATCTGCAATTGTAGTTGTAAGGAGGCATTAATAAAAGTAGTATTCAGATATAGTCTGAATACTACTTTTATTGATGCCTCGCTTATCCTCGTAACATCACAGTTTGCTTACGAGTTGGTTATTCTTGAAGCCTAACTGCAATTTGCCATCCTCTTCATACACATAAGAACGCCTTGAATGACAATATCTGACGGGTGCAGACAGGACATTTTTCATAATATCCAGGTACTCATAAAGGGTGCTGGGAGAAATTCTTAGTCTTCGCGCCAGTTCATGAGGTTGTCCTGTAGCTTTCATCCGGATAAGCTGGTCTATACGACTAATCTTATCGATCATTTTTGAAAATAACTTGCTCATTAAAATATAATTAAAAGAGTAAAAAGCCAAAAATTAGAACTGCTGGAACTCTTAAAATTTTAAAGGCGCAAATTACGATGAAGCAAGTAGATATCTTCTCTCGGTCGACCCGAGAGGCAATCGGAGTTTACTTTGATATACCATTTAGGAATTTGAAATGGACTATAAGACTTCGCAATGGCGTGCTCAGTTTTACGTCTTTGTGAACTCGCTATCGTATGATAACCCTCCAAATTTATCTCCGTTCGCTCTATTTCATTTTTACTCAAAAACTCACCCTGGGACGTTCCACAGGTAATGAGCTGAATGATGATGAGGGAATAAAATAAATATTTTAGCACGATAGTATTACTATTATAAATAAGTGTATTTCTATCTATTATACGTAAAGAATGAACTAATTGTTTTGTTCTTTAAGTCATTTCGTCTAACAATTTT
>LXQK01000201.1:5522-11500 GCA_001683905.1 Marivirga sp. ANT-B6 | reverse complement strand
CCGATGGAGGAATGGGGTCTGCCCGGGCCTGGAGGGCGAAAGCTGCAGATTGAGATAAAGTAATTAGTCAGAAAGACGTTGCTCCGATCAAAAAAAATAAAGCTGAATACCTCCAAAGCAGTTCCCAGACGAGAATTTATCCAAAAAACCCGACAATCTCCCCGGCTTCAATAAAACCATACCATCCCAACCCTCTACCAGTTCCCACATAAGGCGCCTTTTTTTATCTTTGGGTCAGCGTGGGACCGTGCGGATCAAAAACAGGGCCGTTGTGGGAACGGGGCCTGCCCGGGCCTGGAGGGCGAAAGCTGCAGAAAGCATTAAAGCAGATAGTTTGAAAAGTCATTGCTTCGATTAAAAATAATAACGATGTATAGTCACTGCTACTCCGCGCCGCTCGCAACGCCTGCCCCTGGCGTGGTATCCGTTCTATCCAGGTCGCGGAAAATGATCATAAATCGTATACAACAAGATATATTCCGAGCCTTTATCTCAACTTTACTAGGCTTCTTTTGTATCCATGTTCTAATTCAACAGCCAGCGAGTCACCAAAAATCCGTATGTTTGTTAATTATTATCCCAACAAACCAATGCAAAAAAAAGCCAGACGGAATTTTATTGAATTTGGCATTGTTGTTTTACTATTTTTAACCTTGTACCTGACGGGTACGCACACGGTGGTTATTGGGTTTATGCAAAGCGGTCTGTTGCATACTGGTTTACTTAATCCCCACCTTGAAGTGGAAGACGATACGGCTAATACCACGGCTGTACAGGCAGATTTTGGTGCTTCGTTAATCAATGGGAATGGTGAAATTGTATCGCTGGAACAATGGAGAGGAAAGGTTATATTCTTGAACTTGTGGGCGACCTGGTGCCCGCCGTGTATTGCAGAGATGCCAGGCATCAACAGACTCTATAATCGGGTGAAGGGAGATGATATTGTCTTCTTGATGATTTCATTAGACCAGGACTTTGAAAAAGCCAAAAGCTTTCACCAGAAGAAAGACTTTGATTTTAATATTTACACGATCAATGGAAGCTTACCGACAGTCTATACGACACAAAGTATACCAGCCACATTCGTTATTGACACTGCCGGCAGATTGGCATACAGCCACGAAGGCATGGCAGCGTATGATACCAAAACCTTCCGACAGTTTCTTTTGAGTTTGAAATGATCTGCTCCTGAAGCTATTTCACCGAGCGCTAATTTTTGCCATTATTCCCCTGCCAATAGTCTTTGAGCTTATCCGCTCCTGCAAAGGATTTGTTCTCAGGCCTATCATTTTCCCAGCGCGTTGATCAAATCATGCCTGAACGCGTCGCTCACCGGCAGGGTTTCTTTACCCATCGTAACCTGATGCCTTTCCACCTTATCAATTTTACAGGTAGATACGATATAAGACCGATGCACTCTTACAAAGTGGTCTGCGGGTAAGAGATTGATTACCTCTGTAAAAGTACTGCGAGACAGTACTTTCTTATCTCGCAATACAAAGGTTACATAATTTCCCGCGGCCTCTAAATAGATAATATCATCAAATGATATTTTCAACTGCTCATACCCTGTCTTTATAAAGATGTAATCTACCTCGTCGGCTACATTTCTGAAGTTATATAGTTCATAAGCCTTGTTACAACTTTTAAGAAAACGTGAAAGTGAAAAAGGTTTTAACAGGTAGTCTACAGCATCCATTTCAAAACTCGTGACAGCATGTTCGGAATAGGCAGTCGTAAAGATAAGCAAAGGTTTTTTGCTCAGGCTACTGAAGAAGTCGAGGCCAGAGATATCAGGCATTTTAATGTCCAGAAACAGCAAATCGATATTCTCTCGCTGCAAATATTCCATAGCCTTGAATGCATCAGTAAATGTCTCTTTAAGTTCCAAAAAGGGTATTTTGGCAGCATGAGATCGTACAATATCCAATGCAATAGGTTCATCATCAATTGCTATCGCTTTCATCATAAATAAGATCAGTTAGCCCAGGTTAAAAATCGTAAGGTGAATAAAAAATTCTTTACCGGTTTTGCGAATCTGAAGGTCGTGCTTTCCGGGGTAGACGAGTTGCAAGCGCTGTTTCACATTTTCCAGGCCGATACCATTATTATCTTTTTCCGGATCATTTTCCTGTCGGCTATGTTTGCTATTATATACATCAAAGTTAAGGATATTATTTTTTACCTCCAGCGTAATATTAATATGTGACGGCTCCCTGAAGCTGATGCCATGCTTAAAGGCATTTTCCACGAAAGGAATCAACAACATAGGCGCTATTTGTATCGAATTGGTGGGGCACTCAATAATCGCCTGTACCCGAATATTAGGGTTTGGATCTGTACGAAGCTTTTGCAGGCTGATATAATTATTGAGGTAATCAATCTCTCGGACCAGGGATATCTTTTCCTGCATATTCTCCTGGAGCATAAAGCGCATCATATCGCCCAGCTTTTCTATACCCTCGCTGGTACGCTCTGCCTTTTCCTGTATCGCCGTTCCATATATGGTGTTCAACGCATTAAACAGAAAGTGTGGATTGATCTGGGACCTGAGAAAATCAAGATTTGCTGTAGATCGACCCAGCTCATTCCTAAGTGTAAATAATTCCTCACGTCCCCTGATGTGCCGCTTAAACATTACCCACGAAAATGGCACCGTGACTAACAGCTGAAACAGAATATTTAAGGCCGAAATCCCAAAACCAAGCCTATCTTCTTGTAGAAGCAGGAAAAATATAAGTGCAATCGGAATAAACGACACGACAAGGATAAGAAATATCCGTAGCAGATACGCCCTTAAAGGACGTGCCTTACTAATAACCTTAGGAAGCAACTCATAAAAAGAGTAGCCATATAATAAAATGGCGTAGGGCCCAAATATACCCCAGGCAACAATTAACGCTTTTTCTGCTTCAGAAATTAATAACAAGAACATACTCACCATCCACAGAATGAAAACAGTAAGTCCGTCACGCGTTACAATCCGGTATTTTGACTGTATCGCCTCTGAATTGGATAAGATATAAAGCGCCGTATACTTAATGACTGAATATAGGGCAAACATTAGAAGCAACCAGAATGCATAATGAAAAGACCGTTGAAAAAATAATTCATACGCCGCCTGGTCTGAGCCATATTCGTTGAATATATAATTCTTAGTGTAGGTATCTAAAGTTCCCAACAGGCTACCCAGCCCAAAAAATATCAGTATGACGATTATTATATTTAATGCCAAAGCCTCCTTTCTTATTAACCTAGGCACTACCCAAAAATTCAAGGATAGGAAAACAACATAAAACAAGGAATACCGGAGAAGTTGAGGGATAACATAATGCCCATAATATGAGAATGGAACGAAAGCTTGCCCAAATAAAAACTCCCGGGGACTTTCCCCCGTAGGAAGTGAAACCAAAGCAAAGACAAAGATAATGGTGGCTGCCCAAAACTCGACTTTCGAGATGCTAAAAGATTTATCCCGATCGTTTTTTATAGTAAAGTCAATCATATAGCAATAATAATTTAAAGCGGTGAAGAATAATAAAATATGTGATGACGGTTAGTAATAATGTGATGAGCTGAAGCACCCTTTTATACTGATTGCCGTGCATTTCTTTTCTGTTTACAACATTGATGAAGCGGCAGCCATTGACCAGTCAATGGACGAAGTATTGACTAAAGCTAAATCCGGTGTATTTCCACGTATGCCCCCTTCATGCGCATGGTTGCCTTCGTATCCCCTATCGTTCCGAGATGCCGTGTTTCTTTACTGCAAGATTTAAATCTGGCAATTTCTTTTCTGGCGCTAATAACGGGTTCAGTCGTTTCTCCTGCCGAAGCAAGTGGGACGATCACGCCGCGGTGAAACTGGTGGGCCCATCGGATGATATCGTAAAGCGAGGAGAAAAATACCCCCGCGGCACCTGCTTTATGCAGAACAACCCGGCCACCGCCGACTGGTTGATTATTCCTCCGGCTCAATGTCGAAAGTTGGGACTGTGCTATCGAATTCTGTACCTCGGCAATCATATAAATGGGACGGCTGCAAACGTGACCAGCCACTGCTTTTCTGTGGATTGCCTGCTGGCGATTCCTTTCATCGGGAGTATCGGGTATATCGCTATCGATGGCCGGTACCATTTGAATATCGGGCATGGTGTCTTCCCCACGCAGTTTTTTTGCCAGTGAGTCCGTAATGAGTTCTAAAGCTTCTAAGTCAATGCCTTTAGCAAATTTACCCGAAACCGGCGATGTGCTTATTTTCGTTGTTGAAGATACATTGGGAAGGCAGCCTAAAATAGGCATCATGATGATGTGAAGGAGAATAATCACGCCGAAGTTCCACCTTGTAATCTGTTGCAACGAAAGGTATTTCAAAGCGCTATGTAGGATAGTTTTCATGTTTAATATTGATGGTGAAAGAAATGATGACCTGATACAAGTTTAGGCTCCTTTCGTCACTTGAGAAATTAAATGTGACGAGCAGCCTCAAAGATGTGATGGATCCACAATAATGCAGGCGTTTTCCTGCAAGATGCACCTCCAGTAGGCAATTTTCATTGATACTGCC
This sequence comes from Marivirga sp. ANT-B6, assembly GCA_001683905.1. Taxonomy (GTDB): domain Bacteria; phylum Bacteroidota; class Bacteroidia; order Cytophagales; family Cyclobacteriaceae; genus ANT-B6. The sequence goes on along the minus strand of LXQK01000201.1, from coordinate 6,933 downwards.
TTATCTTACTTGAAGTACTTTAGTCTCACAAAAACGTCGTAAAGCTGGTTTTAAAAAAATCTAACTAATTTACCATCTCATTTCGATGGCAACCTTAAGCACACCCCGCTCTCGCGGATATGGTTGCATGGGTCAAGATGGCGGCACTATCGGATGTTAACTTTTTCTTCGCGATTCCGGTGGCTGACGGCCGCCGGCAGCACGATACTGCAAACATCGCCGGTTCATCTAAGTTTAAATTCAGATCACCAGATAACCATAGCCCATGTATTGCGGCAAATGGACTGCTAGTCGAAGAAACATGCAGGCCATGAGGAAGATTTTAAAGGTATTTTTTTAACCGGCTTAATCCTGGCCTGTCAACCTAAAATAATGGAATTAATTGTTAAGGAAGTAAAATTATTGGAGGGTATACCAGGCGCATCAGGCATAGTGAAAGCGGATGACCTGATCTATATCATTGGAGATAATTCGCCATTTCTATTTACTTTAAATGATCAACTTGAGGTGATCTCCAGGTTGCCTATCTATCAGATGCATGATCTGGAAGGCGATACCATTCGTAAGAGGTTGAAGCCCGATTTTGAAGCCATGGAAATGGTAGGAAAAGATGAACTGCTTATTTTTGGCTCCGGATCGAAATCGCCCGAACGTGATATTCTCATTCATATACAACTATTTGGCAACCAGGATGTAAAACAGTGTAATTTAAAGTTATTCTACGACCAGATAAGGGCTATGAAAGTATTACAAAACTATCCCTTAAACATCGAGGCCATTGCGTTTCATCAAGAAGATATTTTACTTTTCAACCGGGGAAAAAACCTCATCATGATTTTTCCTTACCAGCAATTTCTGGCTTATTTAAGGGGCGAATCACATTTTTCGGAACCTCAGGTAATTGAAGTAGATTTACCAGAAATGGATAACCTAAGGGCTGGCTTCTCCGGTGCAACCATTTCTCAGGCATCTTCCGTGCTCATTTTTACTGCCTCAGTCGAAGACACTGACAACGCTTATGATGACGGTGATATCAGGGGCAGCTTTGTGGGCATGGTTCCTTTACAAGAACTCGACAATCCGGCCGCTTATCAGTATCATCAGATTTTACATGAAGTTATTCCTCTGAAGGTTGAATCCGTAGCCATCGAGGAGGAGATTTCACCGCGTGAACTGGATTTATTGCTAACGACAGATAGTGACGGAAATACCTCCTTCTTAATTAAGTGTACATTGAAATGGTGAGCCTACTTCAATAATCGCTGGCTGTCAGCAAACTACCGGTGCCACAGCTATTCATCAGCTTTTCCACCGCTACAAGAAAATTAATCCACCCGTCGGTAACGACAATCGCTCACCCAACTTACCGCACATATGTAAAACACGTGTTTATCATAATCCTATTGCAAAA
>LXQK01000201.1:0-5379 GCA_001683905.1 Marivirga sp. ANT-B6 | reverse complement strand
GCTATGGGTGGAGGCTTTCATTAGAAAATGACAAGACGAAAACGCTTTGAATCGGTTTTGTCTGATTATTTTCGATGAATTTAAATTCTGACTGTGGCGTTTCCATCTGAAATCGAGCTAAAGTTTTAAAGTTTATCTTGATCTATGTTCCTGTTGCCTACAATTCTAAAAATTGAATTCTTCATCGAACACTTAACACTTAGAATACACCCTATGAAAAAACATCTTAGTCTATACCTTCTATGCCTGCTATTTTCGGGCATTGCCTATGCGCAGAATCACGAAACAATGGTCGATGCTATTGTTCAGGAAGCTTCGGACAATTCTCAACTAGAACTACTTGGACAGGAGCTGATGGACGGCATTGGGCCGCGCCTGGTTGGTACGCCACAAATGCAGCAGGCCAACGAATGGGCCGTGAAAAAATACAATAGCTGGGGAATTGCTGCGTGTAATGAAAAATGGGGCGAGTGGAAAGGCTGGCAAAGGGGGATAACGCATGTAGATATGGTACATCCGCGCATCAAGTCTTTGGAAGCCATGCAACTTGCGTGGAGCCCTGGCACCAAGGGAAAATCCGTATCTGGCGAGGTATTAAACCTGCCTGTAGATCTGGATTCGGTCGCTTTTCAAAATTGGCTTCCTTCCGTGAAGGGAAAATTTGTAATGGTATCAATGCAACAACCAACGGGAAGGCCCGACGAAAATTGGGAAGAATACGGTACAGAAGAGTCTGTTGAGAAGATGAAAGAGGCACGTACCAAACAAGCTACTGCGTGGTATCAGTTGTACCAAACCATCGGCTACACCGGCCGCACGTTGCCCATAGCCCTGGAAAATGCCGGCGCCATTGGCATATTGAGCTCTAACTGGTCTCGCGGCTTTGGCGTGAACAAAATATTTGGTGCCTATACAAAAAAAGTTCCCTCAATTGACATTGGGCTGGAGGACTATGGCCTGCTTTATCGCCTGGTAGCCTCCGGTGTCCAACCTAAAATCAATGTACGGGCGGACTCAAAGTTCAATGGCAATGTACCCACATTCAATACAATCGCTGAAATAAGGGGTACGGAAAAGCCTGATGAATACGTGATTTTATCAGCTCATTTTGACTCCTGGGACGGCGGTACCGGCGCGACGGATAATGGAACCGGCACCATTATGATGATGGAAGCCATGCGCATCCTGAAGCTGGTTTACCCAAACCCTAAGCGAACAATTTTAGTAGGCCACTGGGGCAGCGAAGAGCAAGGTCTCAATGGGTCGCGTGCATTTGTAGAGGACCATCCTGAAATCATAGAGCATACTCAGGCAGTCTTCAACCAGGATAATGGTACAGGAAGGGTTGTGGATATATCGGGACAAGGGTTTCTACATAGTTATGATTATATCTCCAGGTGGTTGTACCAGGTACCCGACGATGTTAAAGATGAGATCAAAACCAACTTCCCGGGGTCACCTGCGGGTGGCGGGTCTGATTATGCAGCATTTCTTGCGGCGGGTGTTCCGGCATTTTCCTTAAGCTCTACAAGTTGGGACTATGGAAAATATACCTGGCACACCAATCGGGATACCTATGACAAAATTGTTTTTGATGATGTGAAAAGCAATGTAATCCTGGTGGCTATTCTAGCCTATATGGCCAGTGAAGATCCTGAGGTAACGTCGCGGGAGAAAATCGTGATGCCAACGGATAAACGAACCAACGCGCCCATGCAGTGGCCAACACCGCGTTCTCCGACCAGATTGGGTGGTGTAGATTGATCCAGAAAAACCGGGAGCATGTATAGGGTATGCTCCCGGTCTTAAAGCGAACATTGATAGATTCTGAGTAGAAGTTAAATTCATTCGCACATCGGCTTGAAAAAATACAAATCGAGGGTAATTTATTTAAATATGAAATAATTTTTATATTTAACTTTCTATCTACCTTATGGAAAATCGAATGGAAAGCCGCTGCGTCAATTGTGGTTCCACATCTGAGCAAAACTACTGCAGCAATTGCGGCCAAAAATTGGCGATAAAAAAACTAACCTGGTCGAGTTTCCTTGGCGAGCTCAATCAGCGGGTATTGGGTATGGACAACAAGTTTGCCAGAACTGTTGCGGATCTCACCATCAGACCGGAAAAAGTCGTCAATGCTTTTATCCAGGGAAATAGAACCCGTTATATTGGCCCAATAGGTTATTTTTTTATCCTTATCACGCTCTATGTCCTCCTTATTTCGATGCTGGACATCGACATGGTGGAATTTTCAAATAGTATCAATAAATCCTTATTGGGCGACCAGGCAGGTAACGTGAAGGGACAAGGTTTCCGTCGAATGGTGATGAACCAAATGAAAGCGCTTTCATTCGTCATGATGCCTTTCTTTATTTTGGCTACATACCTGCTATTTTTAAGAAAAGGGTATAATTTTATTGAAACCTCGGTATTGGTATTTTATGCATTTGCGCACACTTTCCTGTTAATTATCATAAGTCTTTTTGCCTTTAAATACTCCAGTTGGGATATGATGCAGTTCAACATGGTTTTTACAATTTTATTTATGAGTTATGCATATGCTCGCTTTTATAAAGGTAACAAAATATGGATATTTATCAAGGGGACAATGAGCTACATCCTGGGCATGTTATTCTTAATGATAGCCGTCATGGCTGTGACCTATATACTTTCACTTCTTTTTCCCGATCTTATCAAAGAGCTGTTTCAGTAGAAGTAAAGTTTTTAAGGGCGTGAAAGGTGCCTATATTCCTGAGTTCATGGATCCTTAGTAAAAGAATTAATGTCTAAGTTCTCAAGTAAAATACAAGATACATCGTGTTCTATCAACGATGAACTGTATCGTCAGGAGAAAAAATGACATCGAGTAACGAATAGGACTTGTGATATTAATTCTTTTTCGCTGCCTAAAACGAGATGCTTGAGCTTATTGTAAAAACAAAATTATTGGCCTCTTTGGAGGAGGCGTAGGCACCATACTTATAAAAAACACCGGCTCCGTAACCCAGCCAGTAAAGCTTCGATTCTAGCCTTATTATATTGTCCAACATGAGCCCACTTTCAAAATAGCCCTTTTCCATTGTTTTAAATTCAATATCAAAATGGTCTTGGGTGTTTCTAAGCGATCCGTACCCAATATTCTGAACGAGGGTCAGTTCCGGGCGAAACTTCCCTGAACCACCTTTAAAAATAGGCCCAAAATTCTGTGTTAATGACCCCTGAAAGTATTGATCTGACATAAATTCATAAAGTCCCATGACCTGAAAATACCCTTCAGCGTGAAAGCTTAACCTGCCCTCATCATACCGGAGGCTCCTGCCATTTATGAGATACGAAAAGGGAACATCATCTCCCCAAATCTTCCCGGCAAATATATCAATGCCTGTTCTACCCAATGCCGGGCTATTCAAAACCTGCTTGATGTGGATATTGGCCTTGGTAAATTTGAAATCTGATTGATACAGATTATCCCATGCCCTTACCACCCTCAGCGTGATATATGGAAAACTGTTGCCTGTCAGGATTTTGAAATTGCCCATTTGCATGAGGTTCTCGTTAAGCAAAAACCGCACATTAAACCCTACCTGCGTTATCTCGAATTGATCCTGAATATTGTCTCCATTGCCGGAAAATCGATACTGGTAAGTTGGATTTCGCTCTTCATAGTTTAAGAAAACATTGGTTTGCACATAGCGCAATGGCCTGAAATTATAACTTGCTGAAATATGCTTGACACTATCCATACGTTCAGTGAGAAACCGCCTGAGGCCATCTCCTCCTCTATTGATATTGACTTCTCTTGTCTTGTAAAACGCTACCGCACCCGGCTCCTGAAGGTCCTGATTAAAGTTAAAAGAGATGTAGTGGTCGTTCACCCTATTAAGGTTCAGTTGCAGGCCTCCTCCATATTTTAGCGCTTCATCTCCGAATCCATAAGCTCCATACCCATAAAGGGTAAAATGTCTGGAAATTTGATCATTGGTGGCAAGGCCAAAACCAAGTCCGATCTTTTCGTAACGGTTGAGCCGTAGCAGGTACTGAGGCAGGATGTCAAAACTACATACTGAAAAAATACCACCAGCCAGTCCGGTTATTTTATCATAGAAACCATTGATCAACCGCCCGGAAGAAGAGCTTAGCGTGTCATAGTTGTAGTATGTTTTTGCCTCTCTTGCACTTAACGAATCTACCCTCACTGCCTCCCACTGATCAAACAGGTGGCTCCCATTTTCATACTTCACATTCAATAGTCCGAATGTTTTTTTTTTGAGTTCAGGAAGGATTTCTATTTCTGAAAGATAACTCTGATTTTTGACCACCATGGCATGTTTGGCTATTTTGTAATCCTTTGTAGTATAGCGGGTGTAAAGTTGGGCCGGAAACCAAACCCCATCCACCCGCTTATACTTTTGCTGTATGGTGAAATCCAGTTTCATTGTACTATCTGCCGGAGAGGCTATTACATTTTCTATGGCATATCCATCTGTAGAAATGTAGAGCAGCCCTTTAAGTGTCTTATGTTCTATTTTACGCTGTGGTTCATAGGTAATAATATATGTGGTATCTGGCGTGTTAATTAAAGTATCTACTAGAGAAAAGCTGTAGCGTTTGATACTCCCTTCACTGATTGGGTTGATGTATAGCTCGTCAAAAAGCGCTAGCTGTGTGGCATAAAAAGCGAAAGGCTGGAAGCTACTGGATATAAAGGCGAACGTTGGGTTGTCTAACCCTGAAAATTTATTACCAATGATCACTTCCTGATGCAGATTGGGCTTCATGTGCTTTACTTCACTCACGGTTTCAGACATGGCAAGATGGCCGCCTGCCATTTTTTTGTCGAGTGCTGCGTCAGGCTCCTGATTTTCATGATCGATACCGTCAAGCGTAATAACGGTCTTATTATAACTCTTAAAACTGTATGACCCCAGCCTGGAAGGGTCGTTTGAACGCCTGTTTTCAATAGCCCTTTTAATAATACGGTGCGCAGGATTTTCGCCTGCAAAAATCAAAACTTCGCTCAACTCAAGTGTAGAAGGGTTTAAAATTATAATAGCATCGCTTGAAATTTCAGAAACTGGTATAGATCGTTTAATATAGCCTATAAAAGAGAAGTTCACAATGTCAGCAGCACCCTTTGTATTAAATGAAAACTTACCATTAACATCTGTAGTAGTACCCATACCGGTGGCCGGAATACTGATGTTGACAAAAGGCAATGGATCCCGTGTATTGGCATCCAGAACAATTCCGTTTATTTGCTGGGCATGCACCAGACCAGTGATAGATAAAAGGATAAGCGTGAGAAGGTTTTTCATGGTTTTTTATTGCGAAATTTGTGACTCTGCCCTACCCGTTGCTAATGCACAAAGGCCAAAA